>SCTZ01000206.1 GCA_004297765.1 Chloroflexota bacterium
GCCCAGGGCTGAAGCCGCTGGGCTGAGTCAACGAAGCCGTCTAAAGCCGGCTGATTACCGCGCCCAGCCCCTCGGAAGGGGCTTCGTTGTCTCAGCCCGCTCGCTTTAGCGGCGGGCGGGCGGACGGTGGACAACAGGATGCAACCAAGGACAATTGGTATAAGAATTGTGACGACAAGGACAGGGGTGATAAAGACCGGGAAGCCAAGGTCAAGAGCGGCAAGGCAAAGAAAGGCCCGGACAACAACGGTCGCAGCCAGAATCGCGATGATCGTGCTGCTGGCAGAGCAGTTGAGGACTGAGGCGACCGGCATGGGCAGCGGAAACCGGTGGCAGTAGGGATAGTGGGTCCAATTCCGGGTTCCGACGTGCCCCGCCTCTAACGGACTCGCTCGCCTTTGCGATCGGCTGAAGGGGTCTCGTCACTAACCGCCTGACTTGATCCTGCCACGCGGGAGTGACCAAGACGTCCAAGCAGTGCTAGCATCGGCCGGGCAGGTAATGCGGCCTGCCCGGCCGTCTCATACTGCTTCACGGCAGTTCGTTCGGAATGGGCCAGACCGAGTCGGTTTCGGAAACCGACTCGGTCTCGTGGGCGCGATCACGAGCTTTCTGATGGGAAAAAGTATAGGATGGGTTGAGTAGGGGCAAGGTGACGAAGAAGACGCTGCCTTTGCCGACCTCGCTTTCGACCCAAATCTTCCCGTCGTGGGCCTCCACGATGGAACGACAGATCGGTAGCCCTAGACCTGTGCCCTGGATCTTGCTAGTGAGGTCGGATTGCACGCGATAGAACTTCTCGAAGACGCGATCCAGATCCTTCATGGGAATACCAACGCCCTGATCCATAACGCTGATGCAGGCGTGTGTCTCATCCTCGATGACGTTGACCTCGATGGTGCCGCCGGCGGGTGAGTAGCGCAAGGCATTGTTCAGCAGATTGACCAGGACCTGGCGGATCCGCTCGGGGTCGACGTGCACCATGATCGGTCCGGTCGGCGTGTGGACCAGCAGCACGTGCTGCTGTGCCCCCAGCGCGAATCCCCGAGCGGTCGACTCGACCACCTCAGCTAGATTGACAGACCGCTTCTCCAGCCGAAATTCAGCGCGCTCGAGCCGGGAGATGTCCAGCAGATCATTGACCAGCCGCTGCATCCGCTTTGCCGAGCTGTAGATCACCTCAGCATACTGGGAGACACGCGGTGACGTCGGCCAGTCGGAATGACGCAGCAGCTCCGCGTATCCCACGATCGGCGTGAGCGGGGAGCGCAGCTCGTGGCTGACCATGTCCACGAATTCGTTCTTCAAGCGAGCCATCTCGCGCAGGGCTTCGACCTTCCCTACCTCGGCAAACAACCTGGCGTTCTCGATGGCGATGGTCGTGTTGCTAGCCAGCGTAGAGAGCAGATCCACGTCCACGGAGCGGAAGCCCACGCCAGAGCGTTTGGGACCGAGCACCAGAACGCCCACTGGTGCTCCTCGATAGACCAGAGGGACCAGTAGCCCCCCATCGTCCTGCAGCTCGATCTGGGCGGGCACGCCGACCGGCGTGGTCGACTCTCTCTCTGGATCAGCCGATTCCTCAGGAAGCGATGTCCCTGGATAAGAGGCCGCGAGCTCAAAAGACTTGCGTGAGATCCCGAGGTACAGAGCGGCCGAGGTGAGCCCCATGCTCTGCACAACACCTGTCACGAGAGCCTGCGCCACGCGCTCGGGTTGCTGGACGCTGGCCATGGAGGCGCTGAGCTCGAGCATCGTCCCTCGGTAGTCATAGTAGTCCTTGTAGACCACGCGATCGATCCAGGAGCGAGCGTAGTCTCGCACGCTGCCGAAGGTGAGGACAGCCACTACTAGCAGCGCTACCTCCACGAACCCGTACGTCCCTGACCATCCGATCGTATTTCCGACCAGCAGCCAATGTACTCCCCAGATGACTGAGAAATACGTACCTAGCAAAACCAGGGTGAGCGTGCTGTAAATCAGCCTTCGTACCAGCAGCACGTCGATGCCCAGCAGTTTATGGCGTAAGATGCCATAGGCGAACGACAGAGGCATGACGATGAAGAATCCGATCGATGTTAGCGGACGCAGGATAGCCTCTCCGGAGTAGACCAGAGGCACGAGCGTGAGGAGCACGAAGGGTGAGAACGAGGCCAGCGCGCCGATCAGTACGACCCGCACGTGCCGGGCTTCCCATGGAGATAGCACTCGGTAGCCCATCACCAGGCTGACCACCGAGATAGCAAAGCTGGCCACTATTCCCAACCTGACGATAATGCTCGCCAAGGGCTGCCACCCGGGCATCACCGAGTAAGCCGGTGTGGCGAAGACCAGCGCCACTATGGTGGGCACGTACAGTCCCCACGGAATTACGGGAAAGGAGAACAGTCTGACATGGCGCTGGACAGGATAGACCAGGAAGAAGTGAGCGAGAAACACCGAGCATAGGATATAGAGTGGCGGTCCTATGGCGGCCAGCCAGGATATACCACGATCGGCCGCGACGGCTCCGCCGAAGGCAGCCGCGCAACTCATACAGAGGAAGAAGAACGTCCGCACGACCGGATCGCGCCCCCGGACCACCGCGGCAGACAGCCCGGTGGTCCAGAACGATAGGCTCAGCACGAGCAGCGTCAGGGGATCCCAGGTGCTCGCCGGAGTGTTGCCTTGAAGAACGACCTCGGACTCCGAAGATTCGCCAGCTCGCACAACCACCAGTCGTTCTGCCGCACCAATAGTGAAGCGGATGCGCCCTTGAGCCATCCGGACTATGTCCCTCCCGTCCACCGAGATGACCCGGTCGTCCTTACGCAGCCCGGCCAACGCACCGGCGCCCGCTGGATTGACCAATTCGATGAGCCAAACGCCGTTGCGTTCCTCACGGAAATTGAGGCCGGCGTAGGGATGATTGAAGGTCAGAAGGAAGGACGTAACAGAAAGGGTAAGGCATCCAATGGCAAGCACGAGCGCCAGAGACACGAAGAGGCTATCACGTCCCCTGAGCCCGATTGATGTGCCGAGGCGGCTTGCCATCATGCTAGCCACAGTCATCAACGCCAACCTCGTGTCGATCTGAGTTCCTTCAGGAACTTGCCGCGAGGGCAAGAAGGGCATCCCTGCCGTCAGAAGCTGGGATTACATCGAGAGCACTGCGGGCCCTCTGTCGGTGAATGTCGACCACGGCCGACGTGTAATACTTGGCGCCCAGACGCCAGAGGATGTCCCGAACGGACGAGATCTGGTCTGCTGTCAGCTCGGTTGTGCTCTGGTAGACCCGCCGGAGTGCCTCCGCGTCCTGGCCAGTCGCGCAGCGAAGGGCGTACACGACGGGAAGAGTCTTCTTCCGTCTCGGAACGTCGCTCTTGGAAAGTTCCTCGGTCCACAGCCCGTCGATGTCGTTGCGCAGTTGGCTGGCGATGCCCAGATTGCGACCGAACTCCGCGCAGGCTGTGATGAGCACCGGGTCCGCTGTAGCCACCAGCGCACCGCTCCGGCAGGCGCAATCGGCCAGCGACCCTGACTTCAGCGCGACCATGGTGAGGCATTCGTCGATGGTCAGGGTGTCCGTGCGTTCGTACTCCATGTCCAGGTACTGCCCGGAGGATGCGTCGATGCCAGCCTGAGCAAAGGTGCGCGAGATAGACAGCACGCGGTCCGGGTCGACCTGATGCTCCAGAAGGCGCAGGATGGCCTCCTGGGTCAGCATGAGCAGCGCTGCCGCGGCGTTGGAGAGATGGGGACGACCGTCACGGGAGCAGGACTCCACCGTGTCCAGATCGGCCAGATCATCCAGCACGTCTCCGGCCGCGATGAAGAACTCCACGGCCGCTCCGACCGGAACGGCCTGCCTCCAGTCCTCACCGCAGGCCTGCGCGCAGAGAAGAGGCAGCAGACCCCAGCGAAACCCATGCTCGCCGTCCAGGATCTTGCCCGGCTTGCGCAGGTGACTGAAGATCAACTCCCGGAAAGGCGGCAGAGCTGCCGTCCCCTCGATCAGGGTCAGGATCTGCTCTGCCACCTCGGTCGTTTGCCTTGAGTTCATCAGAGCCTGTGGCTAGTGGTTCGTTACGCCTATGTCCATTCCGGTGATAGCGCCGAGGTCTCGCGCCGCGCGCCTTCTCGCGTCCCCTCGCTCAGGGACGCCTTGATGATGCTGAGGGCGGCCTTCTCTTCCTCCGTGAGGTCGTATCCGGAGATTGCCTGGGTGGGGTTTTCCAGCAAGAGCTGGCGGAACCCTGGTTCCGTTGATGCCTTGTGGATGATGGCCTCCAATGACATGGAACACCTCCTCATAGCATATTGCGGCTTGGGAGCATCCTGCCGCCTACACGACATTATTACCACAATGGGAGCACAATGTCAATGGCTGGGCGACTTGCCTATAGCGGTTCCGGATAAGTTGAGCAAGGAGTTGGCGGCTCAATCCCGCTATGGTCAGCAGACGTCTTCACCACGCGCGGGCCGCATCAGCCACAGAGCGGTCAATACGACCACCAGCAGTGCCACCAGCCCGTTCAGCATATAAAAGATCTCTGGCTGCCGCAAGAGGAAGAGTCCATCCCGCAGCAGAAACACGCAGTAGACGGCGAAAGCATAGCACAGTATGCGCGGGCCCGCCGCGTAGCGGTAGAAAAGCAGACCGAGACCAACGCCCACGATCACGGCCAGAGCCAGCGGCCACAGCTCGTTCAGATTGGGCGTGCCTTCTGTGAGCAGGAGAGCGGCCACGAACGGAAGCACCAGCGGAGCCCAGCGTCCGAGGTATTTCCATACCAGCAGAACGATGACGGCTCCCAGAAAGGTCAGTGAGATAGCTGATGATGCGCCACGCAGCAGACTCTCCAGGGCTGGCACGAACGAGTTCAGCACCGTAGTTGGCACCTCCGCCTCGGGAGCCAGGGTTCCGGACGCCCAGCGCTCGCGGGCCCAGTGGTACACGGCGTTGCCACCCCAGAGTAGCGCCACCAGGCTCAACCCGAACAGGGCCGTCTCTCGGCGTGGGCCGGCCGGTCCGCGCCACAGGTTTCCCAACTGCGCCCGAATGGGCCGCAGGCTCGGGAAACGCTCGCGGTATAGCGCCTCCATCACCCCGACCACGATGACCGTCTGTCCGAAGAGCAGCCCGGTTCCCACCAAGATATTGGTCACCTGGCGGACCGCGTAGTCCGAGACGCTCAAGGTGTTCACGTAGCCGGCCAGAAAGGCGGGCAGTTGATTGAGCTGGGCGAGCAGGGAGATGACAACGACGACAATGCCCATGCTGAGGGCCAGGCGCAGATCGACGTCGTACCGTCTGAAGCGGATCACGAACAGGACCAGCGCGGCCCCGGCCAGCGCCAGACTCACCAGGGAGCGTGCAACGCCGATGGCGGCGTCCAGGGCGGTCTGTTCGGCGCGCTCGCGATCGAAGGCCTCGGGCGTCTTGAAGAAGCGCGTGACCTGTCCCATGACGTCGCCGAACACCCCGATCAGAAGGCGCAGGCTGCCGTCGCCGACGTGCAGGTCCGACCGCTCCCAGACGAAGGTGTGATCGACGCGCGCGTCCTGCTTCTTGGCCGAGTATGAGACCGGAGCATAGTCGCTCAGGTTGAGACCTGGTATGCGCGCCGCGATGGATTCGGCGGTTGCCCGGGCCTGCTGCTCGGTGAGTTGCGCCCCGGGTTGAGCGTCCGGAAGAGAATGGCTCGCGCCCCACAGTTGCCCGCCGGGATCCAGGCTGAGTCTGATCTCCTCCTTCTCCAGGGGCTTGAAGTAGCGCACCTCCCATGAGTAGGATCGCAGTTGCTGAGTGATGAAACGCCCCGCCTCATTTGTACCTAGCCGGCGCATCAGGTAAGCCGTATCGTTGCCCAGTGACCAATCGACGAACTGCGTTGTCCTGGTCCATCCCGTCACGGACAATCCCAGTTGCGCCAGATAGCCATCGCCCAGCCTCTCCGCGGCCGAGCGCGTGGCGCTCACTCGCAGACCAGCCGTGAGCCCGTCCTGCGGAAAGAACAAGCCCGCCAGCAAGCCAATTGCCGTAGCGCCCGCGATCCCAAGCCAGACCGCGGGTGTAGGCGACGCAGGCCAGCCGGTAGCGGGAGCGGGCACTGGACTTGATCGCCCGGGTGGGTGCTCGATCTGCGGCTCGATCATCTCGGCGTCGGAGGCTAGTTTCTGCCCACGCAGCCGTGTGACGGCGGCCGGGACGAGCAGCAGGGCCGGGAGCAATGGCACCAGCAGGGCGGAGACCTGTAGATAGGGGAGACCGGAGAGAATGAACAGCCACCCCACGATGACCGCGTTGTAGGTGTAGTGGGCCGTGATGGTGGTCAGAACCCCGAACCACAGCAGCAGGAGTCCCTGCCCCAGCCCAACCAAGCCGACCTCGATCGCTCGAATATAGAACGGCTGCTGCGGATAGGTGGTGTGCAGGGTGCCCCAGGTGAACGCGGGCACCGCCAGCGCGACCAGGAGCACGGTCAGCGATACGATCCGGTGCGGCGTGCCGCTATCCCAGCCGCGGCGGCGCAGCAGGAGACCGCCGCCGAGTAGGAGAAGGGACACCGCGAATAGGCGGAAGAATAGCTCCTCGTTGATCGCGGCGCCCGCCCCGACGGTGAGCGGATACACGGCCGGCAGCAGGGTGCTCATGATGTCCTGGTAAGGTGTCTCGACAGGCGACCAGACCCCCAGGTAGGTGATCCCGAACCAGTAGAAGAAAGCGACGTACCCCAGCCAGACACCCGCCATCAAGTAGCCCGCGACGATCGAGCGGACAAATGGGATCGAACGCAGCCCCCGCCCTGTCAGCAAGAGGTGCAGGGATGGCTTGGTCGGGAACAGCCGCAGCCACAGCGCGGCCCCGACCGCGCCGGCCAGAACCAGCAAGGCACCCTCCGGCAAGAGGAGGCTGACGTACCTTTGCGTCTGGGCCCAGATGTAGGCGACCAGGGTGGACGTGGTCGGATAGCCGATCAACAGCAGGGGCATGGAGTTGACCCCGGCGGCGAGCAGTATTACCAGCAGGACGGTCGAAAGGATGATCACAAAGCGCCAGCGGACGCGCCCCGCCCGCATATCCAGCAGAAAAAGGACCAGGAGAACGCCTCCGAAGCCGTAAGTGACGGCCCAGCCCGCCGCGTTGAGCACTGCCCCGCGGCTGCTCTCCTTGGACTGCTCTCTCAGCCACTCCTCGGGCACGCGCAGTCCCTCGCGATAGTTGTCTACCCGGTCGCCCTGCACCGTGACGTACAGGCGATAATCCGCGTCGGCCACCTTGAAATCCCTGCGCTGCCAGGTGAAGGAGTGATCCAGGCGATTCGGGCGTTTCTCCTGTCCCGTGCTGATCAAATCGTAGCCCGAGAGGTCGATGTCCAGCGTGTCGGTGAGAAAACGCTCGGCCAGACCTCGGGCGTCCTCGGGGGAGAGAGACGCACCGGGGTTCACCTCGGGCACCTGATGGCTGACGCCGACGATACGGCCTACCGGGTCGATCAGGACCGCGAACTCCTCCTTCTGAAGCTCGCGGAAGAACCGCCCCCGCCAGTGCCACACCGAGATCGTGCCCCGGGCCAGCTCGTTCAGTTGACGCAGCCCGAGCGTGCGCTCCACGTAGCTCTGGGCGCTGCCGTCCGTCTCGAAGCTGACGGCCTCATGATAGCCGGACAAGTCGTAGCCAGCTTCCTGGAGGTAGGTCCGGGCCATCCGCTGCGCTCCCTGGCGGTCGACCTTGAACTCCACCGAGGCGACCGGGAAGGCCGTCGCTTGCGCCCAGAGGGCAACCGCAACGCCGGCCACTGCCAGAATCAACAGGGGGAAAAGGGGGGAAGGGGAAGAGGGGCGACCGTAATCCTCTTTTTCCCCTTTTCCCCTTTTCACCTTTTCCCCCCGTTTGCCCCCGTCTACGCGGTCGGCGTCTGTCGTCCCAGGCGCGTGGCGACCATGGCGAGTCCCACGAATAGCCAGAAGAGAGCGACGGTGTGTGGAAACTCAATGTTGAAGAAGTAGTGGTCCACCAGACCGGCCGTGAGCGCCCCGAACACGCTGGCCATGGCCCCGACCTGAATGGTCTGGAGACCCGTGGCCTTGACCTGGCCGAGTGAGCGAAAGCAATGGATGAAGAAGATGGCCAAGGTCAGGAGAAA
The DNA here is from genome assembly GCA_004297765.1 of Chloroflexota bacterium. GTDB lineage: Bacteria > Chloroflexota > Dehalococcoidia > FW602-bin16 > FW602-bin16 > FW602-bin16. Next base: position 8,130 of record SCTZ01000206.1, read on the forward strand.
AGCGCCCAACCCGATCAACCCCATCTCCTCGGCCATCAGCAGGTAGATGCTGCTGGTGGCCACATACAGATCGATGCTGGGGGCTTCGCCGAAGCCTACCCCGAACCAGGGGTACTGGCTGATCAGGCGAATGGCATCCTTATATTCGCCCAGGCGCATGGCCGCGGCTTGATCTTGCATCCGCAGGCCAGATTCGAGATGCCCGACGACGATCTCCCCCGGCGGCGAGACATAGAGGGCGACCACGAATAGGGCCAGCACGGCCCATAACCAGCGATAGCGGATTGTGCCCAGGAAGAGCAATGCGGCGACCGTGCCAACCAGGGCCCCGCGGCTGAACGTCAAGAGGAGTCCGACGAGCATGAATCCAGCCATCGGAATAGCGTAGCAGCGCCTTAGCAGACGATCGGATGCGAAGATCTGTCCCATCACCAGCGGCAGGCCTAGGACCAGCATGCCGCCGAGCACGTTGGGGTCCACGGCGGTGCCGGTGGCGCGTAGCGTCTGTGTTCCCGCGATGTAGCGCAAGCTGGCGCCGCCCACGTAGTAACCAAACGGACGTAGCATGCCGAGGATGCGGACTGACGTCTGGCTTGGCAGCAGGTAAAAGATCACACCGATCAGCGCGGCGGCCAGAGCGGCGAACATCGCGGCCAGAAAGACTTGCCGAAGTTGCTGCCTGGTGCGCAAGCAGTTCGTGACGCTGAAGTAGAGCAGAATGCTGTTGATGGTCTTCAAAAAGAAGCGCAACACCTCCGGGGATACGGAGTAGGCCCCGAAGAGAAACGACGTGATGGCCAGTCCGAGAAAAATCAGCACAGGCGCATCCAGCGGGGTCAAGACCAAACGTTCGCCGGGGCTGGCCAGAAGACGCAGCAGCCAGACTGCCAAGAGGACGGTCAGTGTGGCGTCGAGGAAGGTAGGCTTGACGCCGCCGATGGGGACCGGCATCACAGCGAAAGGCAACAGATACGCGACGGCGATGAAGCCCAGCATGCCGATCTGTGTACTGACCAGCATCGCCAGTCCCACCAGTAGCCCCATGGCAACGCCGATGCCGGCTACCGGCGAGACCCCCGCCGTCAGGACTCCCCCGATCGAGCCGATAACCAGACACAGGACTGCGATCATGATCCTGCCGGTCCAACTGTCTGAGATAACCTCGGTCCGCATCTGATGGAGGAAGCCGCTCTGCAAGAACACGTATCCTCTACTGTAGTAGGACCTATCATATCATAGGGCGGGTAGGCGTGCACCCTGGCTTCGCTGACCCGAGAGTTGCCCCCACTCCGCCGAAAGGTGGTATCATTTCAGACAGACGAGGCCCGGGCGTCCGCGGCCGATGAGTCGACACGCGTCCATCCGATCCGACCGATCGGTCCGATCAGACCGATCGGTCGGATACTTAGCCTGTCGCCTCTTTGCGCGTTCGTAGTGGCGGACTGCCGTGTCCGCCAGGGGGTGAGGATGGGCGCGGCCCCGCCCCACCCCAGGCGGACAGAGCCGTCCGCCGCTACGGATGTCGATTGGAGTTGGCGGATGCACCACTTAGCCTATCGCCTGTCAGAGTACGAGTAACGCACCGCTGGCTGGGCAGGGGGTAATCGAGCTCATGCGCTGTGCCATCGTCTCAGACATTCATAGCAATCTCGCGGCCTTTCGGGCCGTGCTGGCGCACGCGGAGCAGCAGGGCGGCTACGAGACGATCTGGTGCCTCGGTGATGTGGTGGGCTATGGTCCCCGTCCCAACGAGTGCGTCGATCTGCTGCGAGGGCATCCCCACGTCTGCGTGGCGGGCAACCACGACTGGGCGGCCGTCGGCAAGCTGGATCTTGGACACTTCAACGACGATGCCGCGATCGCCGCTCTCTGGACGCGAAAAGTTCTCCGTCAGGATATTCGGCGCTACTTGCTGAGTCTGCCCATCGTGCGGGTTGAAGAGGAGTTCACGCTGGCCCACGGCAGCCCTCGTGAGCCAATCTGGGAGTACCTGACCTCGGCGACAAGGGCCGCGGCCAGTCTGGAGAGCTTCCAAACTCGGTTCTGCCTGGTCGGCCACACGCATATTCCAATCGTCTTTCGCTGCCAGACCGTAGGTGGGTGTTGCGTGACCGATCCCCTTGAAGAGCGAACGAGCCTCATAGCAGAGCCGTCGCGGCTGATCATCAACCCGGGGAGCGTTGGCCAGCCGCGGGACGAGGACCCACGTGCCAGCTACGCTATCCTCGATACGGTCCGGCCGGAATTGCAACACTACCGGGTGGAGTACGACATTGCGTCTGTTCAAGAGGAGATCTACGATGCGGATCTTCCCCCATTTCTAGCGGAGCGACTGAGCCATGGCTGGTAGCTCATCAATCAGTAGGGGCGCAATTCATTGCGCCCAACTGGTAGCCCATCAATCAGTAGGGGCGCAATTCATTGCGCCCAACAGCCTGTCTCGCATGAACTGCGCAATGCTTCCCATTGTCCCCGCTGGGCGCGATGAATCGCGCCCCTACGAGGAGAAGCTTCAGGCTTGTTTAGGAGCGATTGAGCCATGGCCGATGAATCGGGAGCTAGAGAGTACGCGGTCGAAGAGTACGTGATCCGCAGCGAGCCGTTCTACGTTCCGGTGGCGCGAGAGGTGGAGGTCTTCCAGGCGGCGTACGAGCAAAAGCTGCCTGTCCTACTCAAAGGACCCACGGGCTGCGGCAAAACGCGCTTCGTGGAATACATGACCTATCGTCTGCAGCGCCCGCTGCTGCGGGTGAGCCCCGAGAGTAAGACCACATCCGGCGCAGATGGGATCCCACTGGTGACCATCGCCTGCCACGAGGACCTGACGGCCAGCGATCTGGTGGGACGCTATCTTCTGGAGGGGGAGTCTACCCGCTGGATCGACGGTCCATTAACGCGGGCCGTGCGGGCCGGGGCAATCTGCTACCTGGACGAGATAGTCGAGGCACGCAAGGACACCACCGTGCTCATCCATCCTCTCACCGATCACCGCCGCCTGCTGCCTATCGAGAAGAGAGGCGTGGTGCTGGAGGCGACCGATGGCTTCCTGCTCGTCATCTCGTACAACCCTGGCTACCAGAGCGCACTCAAGGATCTAAAGCACAGCACGCGCCAGCGGTTCGTGGCCATCGAGTTTGGCTATCCGCCCGCCGATCTGGAGAGCAGAATAATCATGGCGGAGTCCGGCGTCTCGGAAGCGATTGCCGCCGACCTGGCCCGTCTAGGCGAGAAGGTGCGCAACCTGAAGGGGCATGGCTTGGAGGAAGGCGTCAGCACGCGCCTGTTGATCTACGCCGGAAAGCTCATCGCCAAAGGCCTGTCGCCTCGCGAGGCCTGCGACTCCGCCGTAGTCTGGTCCATTACTGACGATTCCGATCTACAGCTGGGCCTGCGCGAGCTGGTCTGCGCGATCTTTCCATAGAGCGTCCCCGTCACCCAGGGTGGACGTGGGATCCCACCCACGCCCTCCGGCGGGCGACAAGCCCCTAGGAATGGGTAGATTCCGGTGTCGATGGTGAGGGAGTAGCTGACGCACCATCCCCTCGCCCTTCCCGACACACATTCCCCTCTCCCTTCGCGAAGGGAGAGGGCTAGGGTGAGGGTCCCCCGACCGCTGCCTCCTCCACGCATTCCTTGGTGGGATCTTGTCCATACGTGAGCATTGGTTCCGATCGGTGGTCCATGACAGTCATGAGCTGAACCCTCACCCTGACCCTCTCCCTTCGCGAAGGGAGAGAAAATTATGTGGCCCCACGCCCCGTCATCACCCGCCGAGCAGACGTTGCAGCGAAGGATAGAGATCCCGCAGGAAGGCCGAGAGGATAGGCGCTAGGAGCATGAGCAGCAGCGCCATAATCACCGACCACTTCGCCGAGCTTCCACCACCGGTAAAATCGCCGTCTTCCGTCACTCGTGCTGCCACTTTACTCCCCTCCTGCTCCCTACCTGACCCGAATGAGACATCCAAGCGTGTTCGTTTGTGCGCTTCTGCGTACGGAGAACGCACGACATCGGACAGGCTGTGACATGCGCCATCTCAGGTTCTTGCCCTCTGGCATGGGGGCTTGAGACCAGCCAATCCATCAGACGCTCAATGGGGAACGCATATCGCATTAACCATGCCAAGACAGTCCGGACTGGGGATGGTCAAGGGGAGTGCCATATCGCCAGCGTGGTTCCAGGAGGGACTACCTTGGGCGGGGCGTCTCGCTGGCGACAGGACTCGGCGTCGCGGTCGCGTCGGTGAAGGTGTCGGGAAAACTCTGCCAATTGCCGTTGGAGTAGAGGACGTAGATCACGCGCTCGCTGGTCCAGATCATCCAGCCATTGGCGAACTCCTGCGTCGCGCCCGACAAGGAATGCTCCTCGGCCGTGGCCCAGCCAAGGGCATCACGCACGACGGACTGCTGCCGCCAGAGCTTGCCGAAGCTTCGCTGCGGAGCAAACCGTCCGCTGGGGGGCGCGCCGACATCGGGCAACACATCGCCGTCCCGCCAGGCGTCTGGATACACTGACCACACGCCTGTGCCAATGAGAACGGCGATCTCTCTCTGATCCGACCGCCAGAGCATGATTCCGCGCTCGAAGGTCTGTGCAGTAATCGACATGGACACTTCGACGGTTCGTGCACAGCCGAGGCGAGTCGCGACCATCGGACGATCTCGATAGACCAGTCCCAAGCCACGGACCGGTTGCACCGCGCAGGCGGATGCGGATGGCGTCGCCGTCGCGATCACAGCAGTCGATGTCGGCGTAACGCTAGGGGGCGGCGGAGCCGGAGTGGCGGTTGCGGTCGATACCATCCTGCTAGTCGGCGTGGCGGTGGCGCTCGGTGTGACTGTATCGGTCGAGGTGGCCGTGGCGCTCGGTGTGACGGTCTTAGTCGGCGTGGCCGTGGCGCTTGGTGTGACGGTGTTGGTCGACGTGGCCGTAATAGCCAGCGCCGGCGATGTCATCGGTGAAGACGTGGCGGTGATAGTGGCATCGCGGGCTGCATCGCGGTAGCTGGCCCAGTTGCCATCGAAGTAGAGAACATGGATGGCTTGATCGGCGGTTTGGATAAGCAGACCTCGCTCGAACTCCTGGACAATGGTCTGGATGGGCTGTTCGGAGTTGGTGACCGCACCGAGCGCAACGCGTACATCCAATTGCTCACGCCAGAGCTTGCCGAAGCCGCGTATGGGCTCTCCCGGTCCAGCCGTCTCCGTCTGCGCCCCATCAAGCGTATCCGGATAACTCCGCCAGGTCCCGTCGTCCAGCAGCATCATGATCTCCCGGCGATCGTCCCGTCGAAGCAAACGTCCCGCCTTGAACACTTGGATGACCATTGGGACATTAAGCTCGGCCGCACGCGCGCACCCAAGCCTGGAGCCGGCATCCGGCTGGCTGCTGGATACGACATCGAAGCCTCGCATCGGCGTGGTCTCGCAGACTGAGGGCGGTCGAGACGAGGTGGCCGTAGCGGTGACCGCCGAAACCTGAACTAGAGCCGCGTCTGTTGACGCTGTCTGCTTCGTGACCATCGCCACAGGCGAGTCCGTGCCGCCGGCCATGAAGTGCACGGATACCGGAGTCGCCGAGCTAGCTGGTCCCTGGGGTTTCAAGCTCAAAGTATAACTGACCGTCGGCTGAAGCGGCTCGGCTGGCTTGACCAGCAAGGTGTCGCCACGCCAGGCGACCGCGACCGCCACTGGCGGGTCGAGCTGGACCGAGCGCTCCACGCTGTCTCGATCGATGGGACCGGCAAAGCGCACGGCCACGACGCACTCGGCGGGGTCGTCGCATGGGTAGGCCGCGGCTATCGAGGGACCGCCGGGACCAGCGAAGGGGAATAGCACCAGGATCGCGACGATCGCCAACCCCACCATCGCCAACCCGGTCAATGCGGGCCGGGGCAGCCGCGCTTGGTCCTGTCTGGATCCTCTTCGACCGCGGGTAAGTGCCGTCGCGCGGCGATTCAGTGACGCCGGGACTGCTGCCTCCTGGTCGCTCCGCATGACGCTGCCGAGCCACCTGTAGCTGTCCAATTGATCGCGACAGGGGTGGCATTCCGCCAGGTGCGTCTCCACGATCGCTCGCTCTGCCTGATCAAGGGCATCATCGTAGTACGCCGAAATGAGGCTGGGATCGATCGGGTGGGACACTTGCTGTGGGTTACGCATTGGGGTCACCCACCAGCTCGGAGGTCGGGCGTCCACCAGTCGGTATCTCGCCGCCCAGTTGCAGATAGGCCGCGCGCAGACGCTCACGCGCCCTGAAGAGAGCGATCTTGGCCCCGCCGCTCGATATGCCTAGCGCGTGGCCTATTTCCTCCATGGACAAGTTCTGGTACTCGCGCATGACGAGCACGGCCCGATCGCGCGGCGCCAGGCGGGCCAATGCGGCGCGCACCCATGTGACCTGCTCACCGCGAAGGGCGTCGTCCTCGGGATCGTCGGGCGCGACCTGGCTAGGATGAAACAGGGTAGCGAAGGCGTCCCAGGGCCGCCACTGGATGAGGCGGCGTCGGCGCAGCTCGTCCAGGCAGGTGTTGGTGGCGATCCGAAAGAGCCAGGGGCGCAGCTCGGTTGTGGGTGGCCGCCGATCCCAGGCCCGCAGCGCCTTCTCGAACGCAGCCAGGGTAAGGTCCTCGGCATCCGCCTCGTTCGAGATCATGCGTCGCATGTAGCTGTAGATGGGGGTGCGATAGGCGACGTAGGCCTCGGTGAAGCCCTCGTGCTCGGCCGCCTCGCCATTGCGCTCATCTGTCTGATTGGATCTCGTCGCTGCCATGCGCTCGACGACGAAGTGCAGCGCCAAACTGCGCTCCCCTAGCGCAGCGTCGCCTCTCACCACGTCACCTCTCTTCTCTTGGACCGAGGATCGCCGGGCTGGTCTGGACGACAGGGCACAAACGGGGTGAGGAGACCATGCATAGCCGGTCTCCCACCTTCTCGCCGTTTTCCCAACATCCCCTGAACCGCCCCATCCTCGGCCTGTGCTACATGCATTATCCTACCAGGGAAAGGTGTCTATGTACACTCCCTACACCCCCCTGTCCCCCTTCCAATCGACGCTGTCCAGCGCTATCTGCATTCTAAACAACGAACGATGCTGCGGGCGGTTACGGGCAATGCGGGATGCGGATTTGGGATGAGAAACCGAGAGATTGGCGATGGAATCACGACGCATTACCTGCGGCTCGAGTCTAGGCGTTCTCCGGCGCGTCACGCCATGCTGCGACCACCCGGGGCTGAAGCCGCCGGGCTAATCCAACGAAGCCCCCTCCTCGAAGGGGGCTGGGTGCCGTGCTCAGCCGGCTTCTAGCCGGCTTCGTTGACTCAGCCCGGCGGCTTCAGCCCTGGGTGGGCTGGCCGTGATACGAGGCACGCGGATAACGCAAGTCATGTGGGGTAATACTATATGCCCTGTCCCCGCGGAGCTATCCGGCCTTGCGAGGGACGGCCGCAGACGCTAAACTGTGGCACGAGTAATAGACGAGGTGAGTCACTCTATGAAGCGGGATCTGATGGAAATCCTGGCCTGCCCGGTGTGCAAGGGACAGCTGCAGCTCACTGTTCGTGAGGAGAACGCGCAGGAGATCGTCAGCGGCGATCTGTACTGTGCCAAATGCAATGAGCATTACCCCATCGAGGACACCATTCCCAACCTGCTACCCCCTCAACTGCGCGCCCAGATGAAGTAGCGAAGCGATAGGTACCAGGCGTTGGGGCGGGGGAGAAGCAAGTCGGGGAAACGGTGAAAGGAAGGATCGGATGATTCTGGAGACACTGACTGTGGGCGCCTTCGCTGTCAACTGCTACGTTGTGGGCGACGAGTCGACCAGGCAGGGGATGATCGTGGATCCCGGCGACGAGCCGGAGCGCATCATGGCGCTAGTGCGGAAGCTGGACTTGACCATCACGCTCATCGTGAACACGCACTGTCACGCCGACCATGTGGGCGGGTTGGCCGCGGTAAAGCGCGCGACACAGGCTCAGTTCGCGATCCATCAGGCGGAAGTCCCGGTGCTAGAGCATGCTCCCGCCTCCGCCGTTATGCTCATCGGACAGCGGATGGAGCCACTGCCGCAGCCCGAAATCCTGCTCAAGGATGGCGACGAGCTGACCGTGGGGAATCTAACGTTCAAGGTCATGCACACGCCAGGTCACACGCCCGGTGGCATCTGCCTGCTGCACGACGATGTCTGCCTGACCGGCGATACGCTCTTCAACATGGGCATCGGCCGCTTCGATTTCCCAGGAGGAAACTACAACGCCCTCATGAAGAGTATCACCCAGCGGCTGCTGACCTTGCCTGACAACACGGGGATCTACCCCGGCCACGGCCCACACAGCACCATAGGCACGGAGAAGAACTATAACCCCTTCTTCTCGGATTACCAGGACCAATAATGGCGAATGCTGAATACGGAATGCGGAATGGTCTTCCGCATTCGTATTCAGCAATCAAAGGCCTCCGCGCGACAGGGCCAAAACCACCAGGGCGGCGCCCAGGGCGAAGCGGTAGAGCACGAAGGCGGTGGTCGTGTTGCTCTGCAAGAAACGCAGGAGTCCAGCAATGCAGAGGTACCCCGCTATGGCCGCCGTGACGACGCCAGTGGCGAAAAGCAGCGCCTCCTTTCCGGAAAGCCCCACCTGGACCACGTCGTACGACTCCTTCAGTCCCGCTCCCGCGATGATAGGCAGGCTGAGCATGAAGCTGAACCGAGCCGCGGCCGGACGGGAGAGTCCCAGCAACAGCCCCATGGTCAATGTGGCGCCGCTCCGGCTCACGCCGGGCAATAGGGCGGCGGCCTGGGCGAGTCCGATGATCAGTCCATCAAACATGGAGATGCCGTGAAACTCCCTGGTCCGCCGGCCGATGCGATCGGCAACGAAGAGCAAGGCCCCGAGCACGACAACTGCGCTCGCGATGAGCAGAATGGAACCAACAGGCATACCACCGATTGATGTTGAGTCTGTATGGAACGTCTCGTTGATCTTTTTCTCCGCTAGGAAGCCCGCGATCGCTCCTGGCACGGTGCCCACTACAAGTATCCATAGAAGTCGGCTTTCCCCAGGTTGCACGGACCTACCGGACAAGGAACGCACCAAAGAACGCAGCAAGGAGATCCAGTCGCTCCAGAAGTAGGTCAGGACAGCCAGGAGTGTCCCAATATGAAGAGCGACGTCGAAGGCCAATCCAGGCTCGTTCCATCCGAACAACCAGGGTACGACGATAAGATGCGCGGAACTGCTGATGGGCATGAACTCGGTCAGCCCTTGTACCACGCCCAGAACGATTGCCTCCAGGAAATCCACACCTATACCCTCTAGTTACTTTCGCTGGGATAGCCTCTGCTCGAAGGCTTCCAGTCGGGCCTCCAGGTCGCGTTGTTGAAGCGCCATGGTAAGATCGCCGCGCGTCTTCTCGAGGATGCCTCTGGCCACATCGGTCGTTCGGCGTAGTCCTCCCGTCATGCCATCGGGGAAATCCATGGTGGTTAGAAAGCCATAGATCTCCTCCATGGTGCTCAGCAGCTCCTCGCAGCGCGTCCGCTCACCCCGGCGGATGATGTCCAGCAAATGGCGTCTCAGCTCTCCTACCGTCTCCCCCAGACCGTGCAAATAGGCCTGATCGCTGGCTCCCAGTTCCTCTTGCCCGGGAATGGGACGGTCCGAGATGACACAGTAGGTTGCGTTGGCTTCTACGTACTCTTTCTCGGCGTCCTGGAAGAATCCGGCGTAGAATATGTCGGGATGGTCTATGAGGACCTTGCGCGCCTCGGCCAAGCACGTTCCGGCCTGGGCAATCAAGCTCTCCGCCCGGTCAAACTCGCCGCGATGCACGGCTCTGATCGAGTTGGACGAGTGACGAATCGTCTCCCGTGAGGACTGCAAGGCCCGTTCCCGCGCCGCGTACTTCTCGGTGAGGTGCTGGCGGACCTTGTCCATATGCTGTTCTAGATCTGACAAATTGTTCCCCCTTGGCTCCAGTTCCGCAAGCATAGCCCCTGCTCGGACTGCATGTCAACTGGTCAATGCCTCTGGACGGTGCGAACAGCACAGATCAATCACTCGCCCGCGGGCTCCTTTTCCTTGTATCGAGCATCGGAGGCCGATATAATCGAGACCTGGTCATGATTCTGAGAGACGATGCTGTCTGGGAGCGCGGGCATCCTGCCCGCGCTCCCAGGGCCCGTCTCTGCGCTCTGCGCCGATCAGGATTTATGACCAGGTCTCATGTAATCCGTGTGCGGTTCGCACGGGCCAGGCGACGTCGGGGTGGACCAGGTGATTCAGCCCTGGTCCGAGACATGCTCAACGGGATCGTGGGAGCGCATGGACGAAGGCGAGAGGTGGCGGAGCGGTGGCGCACAAGAGAGATGAACGGCTGGTCGAGGTTGTTATCGAGATCCCTCGGGGCAGTCGCAACAAGTACGAATACGACGTGGCCCGCGATATCTTCTTCCTGGACCGGGTGCTCTACTCCTCGGTCCATTATCCTACCGACTATGGATTCATCTATGGCACGATGGCCACGGATGGTGATCCTCTTGACGTGATGGTGGTGGTGGAGGATCCCACCTTCACCGGATGCCATATGCGCGCGCGTCCCATCGGCGTGCTCTACATGAGGGACGAACACGGCGAGGACCCCAAGATCCTGGCGGTGCCCGCCGACGACCCGCGCTTCGAGCAAATCTTCAACGTGACCGATATTTCGAGCCACTGGCGACGCGAGATCGAGCAGTTCTTCGCCACCTACAAGATCCTGGAGGGGCTGCCCACCGAAGTATTGGCCTGGCAGGACGTCTCCAAGGCCTGGGAGATGATCGACGAAGGCCTCTCGCGCGCCAAATTGATGACGCACGACTCTGAGAGAAGATGGCAGATCAAACGGCACATGCCCGACTAGTTCAGCTAGCCGATATCCGCGCGGCGCAATCTCTCCTGGCTCCGGTAGTCCATCGGACCCCGGTACTTCACTCCCGGCTTTTCTCGCAGATGACCGGGGCGGACGTGCACCTGAAGCTGGAGAGCTTCCAGCGCACGGGGTCCTTCAAGATTCGTGGCGCCTATAACAAGATGGTGACCCTTTCCGAAGCCGAGCGAGCGGCCGGTGTTATCACGGCCAGCGCCGGCAACCATGCTCAGGGGGTTGCGCTGGCCGCCCAATTGCTGGGAGTGCCGGCCACAATCGTCATGCCGCTCTCGGCCTCGCTGGCAAAGATCGCGGCCACGGAATCCTACGGGGCGACTATCGAGCTGAGTGGCTCCACCTACGACGAAGCGTACGCCCAGGCTGTGCGATTGGCTCGGCAGCACGGCCTGATCTACGTGCCCGCCTTCGACGATCCAGCCATCATCGCGGGGCAGGGCACGGTGGGACTGGAGCTGATGGAGCAACTGCCGGACGTCGATCTCGTGATCGTGCCGGCGGGCGGCGGTGGTCTCGTCGCCGGTATCGCCGTGGCCGTCAAATCGATCCGTCCCTCGGCCCGTGTAGTGGCGGTCCAATCGTCCCTCTTCGACACTTTCGCCGCCTCCCTGAAACACAGGCCGCCTTCCCCCGTGACGGCCAGATCGACGGTTGCCGACGGCGTGGCCGTTCAGGTTCCCGGTGCGCTGACGTTGGAGCTCGGGCGCCGTCTCATCGACGACGCCGTCACGGTCGACGACGAGGCTATCTGCCAGTCAATCGTGCTGCTACTGGAGCGGACCAAGGTTGTGGTGGAAGGGGCCGGGGCCGTGGGGCTGGCCGCCCTGCTCTCCGGAGGAATCAGGGCTCACGGGCAGAAGGTGGCCGTGGTGCTCAGCGGCGGCAACATCGACATCAATCTGATGGCCCGTATCATTCAGCACGGACTGACCACCGCGGGACGCTATCTGATGATCCGCAGCCGGCTTCTGGATCGCCCCGGGCAACTGTTGGGGCTGATACGTCTGCTGGCCGACGAGGGAGTCAACGTCCTGAACATCGAGCATCACCGTGCGGGGGCCCTGCTGCCGGTAGATGAGGTCGAGGTTCTGCTAACCCTGGAGACGCGGGACCCCGCGCACTGCGAGCACATCCTGACCACACTACGCCAGGCGGGCTACGAGGTAGAGCGCGCACGATGACCAACAATATCCAGCGCCTGGCAGCCCTGTTCATGATCGGGTTCCTCGCCATGAGCGGGGCTTTCCTGTACTGGCAGGTCATCCAGGCCTCCGAGCTGACCAGCCGCCCGGACAACGCTAGACTAGCGAACGAGCGGCTTCGGGAGCAACGAGGCCGCATTCTCGACCGTAACGGTCGCGAGTTGGCGATCAACGTCGTTGATAAGGATGGCTACGTCAGGCGGCGCTACACCGATCCGTCCCTCAGCCAGGTAATTGGCTACAGCAGTCTTCAGTTCGGCTCCACGGGGCTGGAGGACAGCTTCGACAAATACTTGTCCGGGCAAGAGGGCGCGGGGCCCTGGACCACGCTGGAGAGGCGGCTGCTGCACCGACCCGTCCAGGGCAACGACCTGATGCTGACGATCGATCGTGACCTTCAGGCTCAACTGGATAAGCTGCTAGGCGACGGACCGAGTGCCGGGGCCATTCTCAACCCCAAGACCGGCGAAGTGCTGGCCATGGTCTCCAAGCCCTATTTCGACGCCAACCAGCTCGTCTTCGATCCAACTGCCGACGATTGGCAGGCGGAGGGAGAGCGTGTCGAGGCCTACTGGCGATCGCTCAACAACGCGGCCGACTCACCCCTGCTGAATCGTGTCACGCAGGGGCAATTCGTCCCCGGCTCGACCTTCAAGATCGTCACCGCTGCGGCCGCCATTGAGCGCGGCCAGGCCAAATTGGACGATCACTTCGAGTTCACGCTCAATCCCCCGGATGCCAAGCACACGGCGGCCTGGCATGCCAACGATTATGTCTCCTGCCAGAACCATCCCGAAGTGACCTCGTTCGATCTGCGGGGCGCGTTCGCCTATAGCTGCAACGTGGTTTTCGCGGATCTGGCGCTCAAGACAGGATCCCAATCGTATCTCGACTACGCGCGCCGGTTCGGACTGGACTCTCAGCCACCCTTCGATGTTCCGGTCGCCAAGAGCCATTCCTCGACCAGAGCGGACTTCTTCACGGCCAACGAGAGAAACTACGCTCTAGCCTCCACTGGCATGGGACAGGGAGAGCTGCTCGTGACGCCTCTTCAGATGGCCCTGATCGGCTCGACCATCGCCAACGGGGGATCTGTGCCGAAGCCCATGCTGGTGTCGGAAGTGCGATCGCCGAACGGCAGTGTCGTCTCGAAGTTGAAGCCAGACGAATGGCGTCGCGCCATCTCCCCGACCACGGCCGGCCTGGTGAAAGAGCTGATGGTCAGCGCCGTGCAAACTGGCTACGCCTCTCCCGCCGCGACACCAGGACTGAAAGTTGCCGGCAAGACCGGCACGGCTGAAACCGGACGGGCGGGTAAGACACATGCCTGGTTTGTCAGCTTCGCGCCCGCCGACGACCCTCAGATAGCCATGGCCATCGTGAAGGAGTTCGGTGGCTCGGGGTCGCACGAGGTTGCGCCGCTCGCGAAGACCATCTACGAGACTTACCTGCTGCGCCGGGGCGCGCGCTAGGGGGCGCGTTTGGAGCTTTGGAGCGCGAAGCACACGAAACGGGCGAGAAATAGCGCGAAAAATCAATCGGTAAGGCGGAGGCTTGTCAGGCACATTTCCGCCCTGTGGCACTACGTCATCCCCGCCCCCGCGGGGATCCAGGGTTCTGTACTGATCCCAGACTTGTGACGCGTGACCCATGGTGCATCCGCCAACTCTACTCGACATCCGTAGTGGCGGACGGCTCTGTCCGCCAGGGGTGGGGCGTGCCCTACCCCACCCCTGGCGGACACGGCGGTCCGCCACTACGAAAGCGCAAAGGACTTGGTGGATGAACCACCCAGCTTGTCGACGCATCTTTCCCAGGACCGCGGGTGGCCTCCCTCCAACGAGACCGCCGCGGTCTTCGGAGACCGCGGCGGTCTGCGTAGTCTGCCCAAGGAATGCTCCACGTTCCGGCCGTGCACGAAACCCATTTTTCCAGACGAAAGGACGGACACCTGATGACCGAGAAGTTCAGGGCGATCGTCGCCGAAGAGACGGATGGCAAGGTCAAAGGCTCCCTGAAGACTCTGTCCCTGGAGGAGCTACCCGACGAGGATGTACTGGTGGACGTGGCGTACTCGTCCCTCAACTACAAGGACGCCCTGGCTGTCACCGGCAAGGGCAAGATCTGCCGACGCTTACCCATGGTCTGCGGCATCGACCTGGCGGGCACGGTGATCGAATCCCGCTCGCCGGAGTTTAAGCCGGGCGACCGCGTGCTGGTGAACGGCTGGGAGCTGTCGGAGTTTTACTGGGGCGGCTACAGTCAAAAACAGCGGGTCAAGCCGGAGTTTCTGCTGCGCGTGCCGGAGACCCTGTCACTAGAGCAAAGCATGGGCATCGGCACCGCGGGCTACACGGCCGCGCTTTGCACGCTGGCCCTGCAGGACCACGGCGTGAAGCCAGGCGATGGAGAGGTGGCCGTGACCGGCGCCGCCGGCGGTGTCGGATCCTTCGCCGTAGCGCTGCTTGGCGCGCTCGGCTATACGGTCATCGCCTCTACGGGGCGCCAGGAGACCCACGACTATCTGCGATCCCTGGGCGCCTCCGGCTTCATCGGTCGCGACGAGTTGGCCCGGAAATCCAAGCCCCTCGAATCCGAGCGCTGGGCGGGAGCCGTGGACACCGTCGGCAGCCAGACACTGGCCACAGTGATCGCCCAACTCAGGTACGAGGGCACCGTCGCGGCTTGCGGCCTGGCCGGCGGAGCCGAGCTATCGACCACCGTGCATCCGTTCATCCTGCGTGGCGTAACCCTGGCCGGCATCAACTCCGTCCTGACCTCGCACGCCCGTCGCCAGCGGGCCTGGGATCTGCTGGCCAAGAACATCGATCCCGACAAGCTCGCCCGCATCTACACGGTCGAGCCCATGACCCGCGTGCCGGAGCTGGCCGAGCAACTCCTGTCCGGCCGCATCCGCGGCCGCGTGGCGATCGACGTCAATAGGTAATACAAATCTTGCGAACCAAACGCATCATGCCGCGCTTTCATCCGAATCTGTTGCTGGAGATGCGCGCCCTCGCCGAAGGGCATCGCTACATCGCCGGCGTAGACGAGGCCGGCCGGGGTCCCCTAGCCGGTCCGGTGGTGGCCGCCGCGGTCATTCTCCCGCTGGGCCGAGGAGCCGGATGGCTGCACCTACCTCGAGACAGCAAGCAGCTCACGGCCCAGCAGCGCGAGGAAGTCTTCGCGGTGATCACGTCAGAGGCGCTGTCCTATGGCGTCGGCGCCGCCTCAGCCGCTCAGATTGACGCCTTGGGGATCGTGCCCGCCACGCGGCTAGCTATGATGACAGCCATCGCGGAGCTGCGACTTCAGCCCAACTTCGTGCTGGTGGACGCCGTTCGCCTTCCGGATCTGAAGGCTCCGCACGATGCCGTGATCAAAGGGGACGACCTCAGTGTCTCCATCGCGGCAGCCTCAATAGTAGCCAAGGTCGTGCGTGATCGACAGATGGTGGAGCTGGATCGCCTGTACCCCGGCTACGGCTTCGCCCGCCACAAGGGCTACCCAACGGAGGCGCACTTGAAGGCCATGGCGGAGTTGGGACCATGCCCGGAGCATCGACGGTCGTTTCGGCCGGTGGCGGAGGTGATGGGAGACGAGGAGATGGAGCGCGGAGAGCCTTGACGCATGAGGAGAGCCTTGACGCATTAGGATTTGACATGCACGGAAGACCACGCTATCCTCTCGCCAAGTCGTATGCATGGGAGAGGAGGACTGCGACCCGAGGACGCGGAAAACAGTCCGCGACCATGCTATCCGCAGGGAGGCTACTGGTGTCCGATCTGAAGCAAGAGATCATAGCGATTGCCCGCGAGCACGGTATCGACAAAGTGGGTTTCACCTCTCGGGAGCGTCTCGCAGCCGCGCCACCATCGGGAGACCTCACCTACGTGCTCCCCAGCGCACGATCTGCCGTCTCGCTCGTCGTTGCCCTGGATCACACCGTGACGCGAGCTTACCTGGCGAAAGAAGATCAAGTGGGCCACTCCCACGACCAGGGAAGAGCCTACGCCAAGCTGAAGGAAGCGGCGCACGCAATCCAACGTCTGCTTGTTGACAAAGGACACGAGGTGCATTGCCCCCAGGCGAACTTCCAATACCGGAAGGATCTACCGCCCATGACCATGGCCCCTCCGCTGTCTCATCGCTACGTGGCCGTTGCCTCCGGACTCGGCTGGATCGGCTGGAGCGGCAATGTCTTCACCCCGGAGTACGGCGCCGCGGTGTGTATCTCGTCGGTGGTCACCTCTGCCGAGCTAGGGCCAGATCCGATGCTGGCGGGCGAGCCGCCCTGCAAGAGCTGTCGCCTGTGCGCGGCGGTGTGCCCCTCCTACTTCATCTCGAGGAATGACGAGACGAGCGTTTCCATCGGAGGACGCGATCACTCGTACCATCGGAAGGTCACCAACATGCGCTGTCTCGTCACGTGTGGCGGTGCCAACGGGGCGCGCGCTGGCGCCGAATGGTCAACCTGGTCGCACCGGGTACTGGACTTGCCTGGCCGCGGTGAGGACGAGGCCTTCCAGCGAAAAGTCTTTGAATACCGTCAGAGACCGAACAGCAGGCTCCTCAACTTCCTGCTGGACATGGAGCAAACAGGCGTGGCAGATGGGGATTGGGACGAGTACGATAGAAGATCCTTTGAGATGACTTTCTCGTGCAGCTACTGCATGCTGATCTGCTGGCCAAGCATGGAAGATAGGAGGAAGAACTATCGCATGGTTGTCACTTCAGGCAAGGTGTTCAAAGATCAGACCGGTCTGAAGGTCGTACGAGCGTAGCGGAGGGTAGCACTCTACCCTATCAGCGGTGCCACTGATCTAGAACTGGGAGAGCAGCGAATTAGCGCTCACCCAGCCGAGCATAGATGCCCTTCAGGTCTTGCTCGAAGTCCTCCAGATCGTATTGCATCGGCACTTTCTTCTGTCTGAGGTGCTCCATCATTTCCCGGACGGATACGCCAGCTTCCTCTGCCGCCCTCGCCAGTGTGACCCTGTTTTCCGCGTAGAGCTTGGTGGCGTAGTCCAGCTTCCATTCGCGAATGGCAGCGTAGAGCAGACGACGCACCGCGCTCGACCTGTCCAGGTGCTCGACCTCTTCTATCTTTTGCAGGTCAGCCACCAAGTCCTGCGGCACCCTTGACGCTATCAGTTGTTCCTTCCTCATCTGTTTTCGACCTCCCCTGCTTTTCTGAGGATTGCTGCCAGCAACTCCGGGGATATCCAGGACACTTTGCCTAGCTCCTGTAAGAGCTCAATCAGTTCTTGGAAGCTTAGAAACCGCCGAAGGAAGGATTCGAAGAGCACCCCCGCCGTGCCCGTGTGAGCTATTCCCAGGCCGACCGCCAGGGCCCTAGCCGCTTTGTCATCCAGGATGGCAAAGCCCCCGCGACTCCTGGCAATTGAAAGCACTTCTGCCTCTCCGAGGTCGATCCCGGCCTCCTCGCGCAGCCTCGGGACCAGTTGCTGTTCACGCTCCGTCAGCGTGGCCCTGTCAAACCGATTCTCCAGCGCGAGCTTCTCCAAATAGGACGCGTCTCTTGCCCCCAAGGCTTTCCCCTTGATGATAGCCTCTTCCCAAACACATGGTGTCACCATCACCTTCCCGTACAGCTTCGCAAGCAGGTCGGCTCGCTCCAACTTGCCCAGTATGATCAGCGGCGAGCTATCAGGCACGACCGGCACCGATTTCATGCTGTTCTACCCTCTTTCATGTTAACATAGCGACAGTATGTTTACAACCACCCGTCGACAGGTTGTGCAGGCGCAGATTGCATTATTATAATAATGCAAGGTATACTAATGCTAGTGATACAAATTGATGTCACGAATCTACTGTCGGCTGGAGGCGCGACATGGTGGGTCTGATCAACCGAGAGAAGGAAAGCGAAAGGCTGCTCCAGGTATGGAATAAGCCGGGGCCAGCCCTGGCTCTCCTATACGGAAGGCGCCGTGTAGGCAAGACCTTCTTCCTTCAGGACTTCCTTAGAGAGCACCAGGGCATATACCTCCTGGCCGCGGATTCCACGTCCTTGGAGAACCTGAGCGAATTCTTGAGTCAGGTGCGACACGCCTTCCCAGAGCGCCACGATGCAACTCCGGCTAACTACTCTACATGGCGCTCGGCCTTTCGATTGATATGCGACCTGGCCCACGACGAACCATTCGCTGTCGTCGTCGATGAGTTCGGCGCTCTGTGCCACGCGGATTCTACCATACCATCGGTTCTCCAGTCCGTCTGGGATTTGGATGCTCAGAGAACGAAACTGAAGCTAGTCTTGTGCGGCTCAGAAGTCGGTGTGCTTTCCAGCCTGGATGAATACGGACAGCCTTTGCATGGGCGCTTCGACTGGCAGGGACACTTCAAGCCCCTGGACTACTACGATTCCGCACGCTTCATCGCCGCGGCGTCGCCTCCCGGTCAAACCTATACGGCCCGAGAAATGTTGCTGGCCTATGGGCTTTACGGTGGGGCGGGGCGGTATCTAGTCGCCATCGACCCAGCGCGTCCTCTCTCCCAAAACTATGCCTCCCAGGTACTGGATCCCAATGGGATATTTCACAACGAAGGCGAAACTCTGATCCGGCAGGAGCGCAATATCAGGGACATTGCCCGTTACAATGCCATCCTGGCATCCCTGGCGTCCGGCGCTACCCAATGGGGCGAGATCGTCAACCAAGCTCACGTCGAGAGCGCCACTCTGCCCCCATTCATGTCGCGTCTCCAGCAACTCGGATGGGTCATACACGAAAAACCTTTCGGAGAGCCCAATAGAAAAGGGCTATACCGGCTATCAGACAACACGCTCAAGAGCTGGTACCGCTACGTGTTCGGTATGCGTAGCGCCATCCAAATGGCCCCGCCCGACGAAGCGTGGCGTCAATTGGTGCAGCCGGATTTGCCCAACTATATGGGCTCTCAGGTGTTCGAGGGCATCTGCCAGCAGCACATGGCCCGCTTCTCATCCCGGTACGCGCTGCCTCTGATCATGGATATGGGGCGCTGGTGGAGCAGGGATAGTCAGGTTGAGATCGATCTGGTGGCTCGCTTAAAGGATGACAGCTATCTCTTTGGTGAGTGCAAGTGGGCCACGTCGCCAATCGACGTGGACGATCTGGTGAAGCTGCGGCGAAAGGTAGAGCTTCTTCCACATCAACCATGGAAGGAACGAGCACGGTATGTCCTGTTCTCCGCGGGCGGATTCAAGCCTTACCTCGAAGAGCGAGCCCGAGAGCAGGCAGTGCTATTGATTGGTCCCGAGCAACTGTTTCCAGGTCTAGAACTGGAATAGCGAGTAATACTCTTTCAAGGTACTCCCTTCGCGATTCGCCAGACCGAGCTGGTTTCGGAAACCGACTCGGTCTAACGGTTGCGATCGCGAATTCCCTGGCTGGAAAGAGAATAAGTAGTTAGGGACTAACCAACGCCTTCGCCAGCAACTCCTCCACCGACAACTCCGCCAGTGAGCTTAGCACCAGATCCGCCTGGTCGAAGGACAACTGGCTGGTCATCGGATTTGGCACGGCCACGCAGAAGATTCCGGCTCGCTTCGCGGCCAGGATGCCGTTGGGCGAGTCCTCCAGCGCGATGGCTTGAGCGGGGGCTAGTTGCAATGCGTCGAGCGCGGAGAGATATAGCTCGGGGTCGGGCTTGGTCTTCGCGACGTCGTCGGCGCACTTGATGCACTCGAAGTGGTGACCTAGCCTGAGCCGGGCCAGGTGTCCGTCCACCCAGTGGTGCGGCGAGCTTGACGCGATCCCCAGCCGCACGCCCAGCCGCTTTGCGTCGGAGATGCAGGCTTCGACACCGGGTAGAATGGGTTGGGAGGACTGCAGCTCCGCGCTGCGCTGGCGGCGCTTCTCGCGGATCGCTTCCCTGTCGACCGGCTGTCCCAGTTGCTTCTCCAGAAAGGCGTATGGATCGAACTGACCCGAGACGTAGCCGGCCCCGATCAAGGCGACCCACTCCGAAATAGGCAGAGAGCAGCCGTAGGATTGATATATCTCCTGCCAGGATTGGTACTCCGGAAGCTCCGTGTCCACGATCAGTCCGTCAAAGTCAAAGATGATTCCTTGTGGCACGACCTTCAATCCTCTGTGAAGTCTCTTGGAATGTGTAAAGGGCTTCACCGTCCCCATCGTTTTCGGCGGAAGCTGAAACGATAGGGGTGGAGTCCCCGGGCATAGTGGCCCACATCACACTCTCGTCACGAATCATAACAGGAGGAGAAGGAAGCAGCAATCGCCGCGAGGTGATCGATTGAGAGAGAAGGGAAGGCGCGCTCGTCGCCATTGACGAGCGCGACTCCTGGGGAAACCAACGATGAGACCAAGTGCGACGTTCCGTTAGTCAGCACCACACTGCGGAGACGGCGCAGTTGGACCGCCGCAGTCGCCTGAGGCGACCGCCGCGGTCTTCTCAGACAGGATGCCGCACTTGAGGAACGACGCATTTTGCGAGTGCGTTATTGCTTGATGTGCGGCTCATGGCACGGGATGCAATCCATCTTGCCGCGCGCGTTCTCGATGGTGCCGCCCTTGAGGTGGCATGCGCCGCACTCACCGACCGAGGCCGAGAGCTTGAAGGCCGGCTGGAAGCCCCCGGACGTTTGCTTGTTCAGCAACTCCACGGCGCGGGCCGCGACCTCTCCGGTGAGTCTGCCGCAGCGCTCCGCTCTCTCGGGCGACTCCGACTTGGCGCCCGCCGCGTTGCACCATTCGGTGACCGAGACGTGGCAAAGCGGCGAGCCCGAGACGCTGGTCGCCTTTATCTCCACCTTGGGACTGCTTGGCTTGAAGCTCGGGAATGCGGTTACCGTGTACCAACCTACCAGCTCGTTTACGATCGGGGCGTAATCCTTGGTCACCAGGTTGATGGCGAGGGACGCGCCATTTATCGCTCCGCAGAGGCTTGCCCAGCCGACCACACCCCCTTCCCCGTACTTGACCATCATCGTGGGGATCACGGTGTAGGGGTAGCCGACCTTTTCGCTCAACGCGCTGATAATCGCGTTGAAGGCCCCGTACATGCAGCCCGCCTGATAGTAGCTCTCGTACCCCTTCTGGGCCACGACTTGAGGGTCAAGGGACACATACGGCCACGGCCATTCGGGGATGGCTTGTTGCGGTTGCGTGGCACGTCCCGCCGCGGTCGGGCTTGCGGCAGGCGCTGCGGCTTGCCCAGTGCATCCTGAGAGCAGCCCCAATCCGGACGCTCCCATACCAGCTCCGACTACTACCAGCTTCGCACCGCTGGTGAGAAGAGTCCGTCGCGTCACTTTTTCAGTTGCCATTGATGCCTCCGTCTTTCCTGATCGACGATTACCCAGGGATATCGTAACGCAGCAGGACGGTGGCACAAATCACTAGAACACGTGGTTTTTCGGGAAGGAAGCAGGTGATCTTGGGGCGGTCCTCGGAGAAGAGAGCTTACATCTCGACCTCGATCAAGCCCATGTGAATGGCGTACTTGATCAACTCGGTCCGGTTGTGGATGCTCAGCTTACGCATCAAGCTCGTGCGGTGGGTAAGCACGGTGTTGATGCTGATGCAAAGCGCGTTGGCCACCTCCTGGTTCGTGTGACCCTCGGCGATCAGCTTGAGTACGTCCTTTTCCCGATCGGAAAGGGCCTCGTAGCGGGCGTCCTCGGCGCCTTCGGGCAGGCTGTCCAGACATTGCTCGATGACCATCTCCGTCACGGCCGGATCGAGGAAGGAGTTCCCGCTGTAAACCTCCTTGATCGCGGAGACGAGGCGTGCGCTGGCGGTCTTCTTCAAGATATAGCCTGACGCCCCAGCCTTGAGGATCCGGAACACGTAGGGCTTGTTGCTGTGCTGTGTGAGCACGAGCACCTTGGTGTCCGGACTGTCCTTCTTGATCCGGCGAGTTGCCTCGAGCCCGTCCATCACGGGCATAGCGATGTCCATAATGACGACGTCGGGCTGCAGCTCGCGCACCCTTTCGATAGCCTCTCGGCCGTCGGCGGCCTCGCCAACGACGTGGATGCTGTCCTGCAGTCCTAGCAGCGAACGCAGACCCTCGCGTAGGATGTCGTGGTCGTCGACTAACAGTACGCGTATCACCGGCATTCTTACGACCTTTCCTGTGCATCCAGTGGGATGTGCACCTCGACGCGCGTCCCGCGACCGGCATGCGAGTCGATCGAGACCGATCCTTGCAGCAAAGCGACGCGTTCGCTCATCCCGAGCAGGCCGAAGCCGCTTCGTTTGCCGTTCGTGCCGAGGTTCTGATCCACGGCAAAACCGCGGCCGTCGTCCTCGATCTTCGCCCAGACGCCAGCTTCACTGAAGCGCAACGCCACCGTGACGTTATCGGCCTCGGCGTGCTTCACCACGTTCGTCAGGGCCTCCTGGATAATGCGGAATAGCGCGGACTCGGTCTGCGACGGCAGGCGCTGCTCGACGTCTTCGACGTTGACGTCGAAGTGCACCTTGATGCCGATGCTCTCCAGACGCGACTCGGCATAGGATTGCAGCGCAGCGACCAATCCGAGGTCATCGAGCGACGACGGCCGCAGGTCGAAGATCAGTCGGTGCACCTCGTCGAGGGTCTCCACCACGAGCGGCCGCAGCTCGTCAACGCGCTGGATGATCTCCGCCGCGCTGGCGCCAGGTGAATGCCCTGCCGTTTCCAGTCCCATGGATAGCGCTGTGAGCGCCTGGCTCGTCTCGTCGTGCAGCTCACGGGCGATACGCCGCCGCTCCTCCTCTTGAACGGATATAATTACCCGGAGGAGCTCCCTGCGCACCTGTTCTTTGCGCTGGAGCTCCTCGTATAGGCGCATGATTTCTCGACGGGACTCCTCCAAATCTACCGTGCGCTGCTGAACGCGCTCCTCAAGCTGCTTATTCCAATTCGTGACCTTTTCTAGCGAATCGCCGAGCCTGAGGCGCATGGTCTCGAAAGCGCGGGCGAGCCGCCCGATCTCGTCGTTGCGCGGTAGGCTGACACCCTGTGAGAGGTTGCCCGCGGCGATGCGCTCTGCAGCGAGAGTCATCGAGCCCAGGGGTATCGTAATGCCACGCATGAGAATCCAGGCGAAGAACACCACGGCCAGAACGGCAAGGAAGGTGAGCGTGGCGAGCTTGCGCTCAAGATCGTGCGCCTCCGCGAAAACCTCACCTTCGGCCTGGCGAATTGCCACGCCCCAGTCGGTGATCGATACGGAGGCGAAGGCGAGGATATCCTCGCGCTTTTCGGACGAGGAACCGGATTCATGGCAGTTGTGGCATTCACTTACCACTGCCCTTTTCTCTTTGATCAATTGGGCGAAGCGCGCGCTGTGCTCGTTCTTCTGCTCGGAGCTGCCATTGCTAATGCTGGCGAGCACCACGCCGTTCGCGTCCAGGATCTGCGCATAGCCAGTCTCGCCGAGTTGCAGCGTATTCACGAAGCCACCGATCGTAGGATCGGCGACATCGATCGCGCCGCCGACGAAGCCGATGGTCTCGCCGCTCGCATTCTTGATCGGCGCGGCTAGACAGACGACAGAGGTTCCGTCTGACATGTAGCATTGCACTTCGGATATGATTGGGCCGCTGCTTCGCAGTACCTTGCCGATGAAGGGGCGGTCGACGATGTCGTCTCCGACACAGGCCTCCTGGACGTCGGAACGGGAGATCAGCCAGAGGAGATTGCCATCGACATCGAGCAGAAAGATATAGTGCTTGAAGATACCGAGTTGCTCGAAGGCGTGGCTCAGGATCGTCTTCGCTTGCTCCAGGTCGTCCTCTTCCAGGCGTGGCGCCAATAGCTCTGCCGTCATCTCGAGCGTGCGCAAGGTCTGCCCGAGCGCAAGGTCGATATGACCGGCAATCGCCCTCGCCGTGACCAGTCGCTCCTGGAGGGCGTGGTTGCGGCTATCGTTCACCGCCTGGAGATCGAGGAGACCGAACGTGCCGAGGATGATCACGAGCGCCGCCCCCGCGAACAGCGGCACGCGCTTCTCCAGACTGAGATCGGCGAAGAGCCGCCACATCGTCCGTTACAAGACCTCCTCTGCCATGGTAGTATTGAGGCGAGACGGTGTCAAGAAAGAGCATGTCGCGACTGGGCAGCGGCGCCTGATTGGTACATCTGATTTACGCCGATCGTCGCTCACCGTATAATGTGCCCGGCTGGCAAGGGGAGAATCATGCCATGAAGTGCTGTCAACCTGATCCTCGAAACCGAGCGATGGTTCATCCTACGATCATCAGATGGCCCAAGGTCTATCGAGAGGCGCATTATGCGCGATGACCGGCAAGGGCTGGGGCACTATGCCGAGGAACTGGTTGCCAGACACCTGGATCGCAAGGGCTGGCAGATCGTGCAGCGCAACTACCACTGCCGCTGGGGCGAGATCGACCTGATCGCGCGGGATCAGGGCTGTCTGGTCTTCGTGGAGGTGCGAGCCCGGCGCGGAGACGCCTTCGGCACAGCGGCGGAGTCCATCACGCCCCGCAAAGCGGCGCGACTGTTGGCGTCCGCTCAGTTCTATCTGGCTGAGAACGGCCTCGAGGAGTCTCCGTGGCGCATCGACGTGGCGGCCCTCGACTTGACGCCGCGAGGGCAGATCAAGCGGCTCGAGGTGCTGGAAAACGCCGTGGAGGGCGGTGGCAGTTGGGGAACTTGGAGCAGGACTAGTTGGCAACCAGGCCATGAGGAGGAGTGAGCGCGCGATAGCCCTATGGCTCCTCTGAATCCTCCGTGTCGATGGAATTGCCACTCCGCAGGTTCTGTCGACGGGCCTCGGCTAGCCGGGTGATCACTTCCCTTGCCTCCGGATAGAGGTGGTAGATGTGTTCCAGGAACATGTCGCCGGAGACAATCAAGATTCCGTTGCGCACCTCTCCTATCGGAAAGTCATGGCTGTTGTCAGTGACGAGAACGCCGGGAACGCCTGCCGCTATCGCCGTTTGCATAACGCGAATGTCGTCTCTGTCGGTCAACCAGGAGAGATCGGTCCGTTCCGCATCATGGTAACTGACGTTCGTGAGGACTCTACTGAAGTCATCGACCGCGGCGTTCACCTTTGCCTTGGACCTGAGTAGACGCCGCTCTATCTCCCCCTGGATGCTCGCATCCCCCTCGCTTTCCTCGGTGATCCCCAATTCCCGCCGGGCGCGCCGAATGATCATTGCGGTTCGAACGCGGCTGAACTCGGCGACAATCCAATTGCTCCAGTAGCCTCGGTAGTACCGTAGTCGGGCAGCACTCACGAACTCCAGGCTTCTGCGCCCGACGATAATGCTGGTATCCAGCGTTACTTTGTCCAGGGTCACAAGGTCGTGTAGCGACGGTGGGCACTTGCCTTCCTCACGGCTACTACTGCCGGGCAAGTCCGGTCCTCTCCTCTGCCACCAGTTGGTGGCGAACTCTTTTGATTATCTCGTGAATCTCTTCCTCAGTAGGGATGCCATCCTGTTCCAACTCGGCGAGGCTGCGACCGAAGTTGAGCACTTCGTCAACGCTCTCTGCTGATACCCACCAACGATCCCCGATCTGGCGACCAACGAGGGCACCGCGACCGATCCAAGCCTTGACGGTTGGGATAGTGATGCCTAGTCGCTCTGCTGCCTGCCCTGTCGTGATCCAGCCACGGGAGGGCCGCGCCAGAGCCAGGAGTGCTTCTCGCAGGGCCTTTGCCTTCGAATCGCGACCCAGGGATTCCATTTCACGTTCGAGTGCTTGGAGTTCGTCCAGCGTTGAAGGTGTTATCGCTGATTTCATAGCTTACGTCCTCATTCGCAATCGGATGCAGTCAAAAGCGATACTTCAATTATATGCCATAAGTGAAAGATACTGCAAGGAGACGTATCCAAAGCAAAGCCATGCGGGGGGCTAGAGTGGCGCACATAGAGGGGCTGGCCCCTCTATGTGCTGATCTGGCGGAGCTCTTACTTCGCCTTCTTCTCGCCGTCCGCGAAGTAGTGGTGCATACGGGTGTCGTACTTGACGTTGTTGAGGACCACGCCCACGATGTTGGCGTTGACTTTGTCCAGAGCAGCCTTGGCCTTTTTGGCCATCTCGCGCTTGGTGTGACCGGCGTTCACCACCAGCAGCACGCCATCCAGCTTGGAGGCCAGCACGGCGGCGTCCGTCACAGCTAGCACGGGCGGCGAATCGAACAGCACATAGTCGGCGGACTCTCGCAATCTCGCCATCAACTCCTGCATGCGATGAGAGCCCAGCAGCTCGGAGGGGTTGGGCGGCAACGGTCCGCTAGGAAGAACGAGCAGGTTGGGAATCCCCACCTCTTGAGTGGGTAGCTGGGACAGCGATGTGTCGACCATCGCGCTGGTGAGACCAGCGCTGTTCGTGATGCCGAAGATCGAGTGCACCGTCGGCCGACGCAGGTCACAATCGACGATCAGCACTTTGTTGCCCGTCTGAGCGATGGTGATGGCCAGGTTGGCCAGCGTGGTGCTCTTGCCTTCCTCCGGGCTAGTGCTCGTTACCAGAAGCGTCTTGAGAGGACGGTCCAGGCTCGAGAACTGTATATTAGTGCGGAGCTGCCGATAGGCCTCGGCCGCGGGAGAGCGCGGATTCGCAAAGGTTACCAACCGCTCGTGACCATTCAGGCCATTGCGTGCCATGTGACCTCCTGTGGTTGACAAACGCCCGAGTCCGGAGGGCCGCTAGCCCTGTCGCCTCGCCTCGGTAGACGAGATGGTCGGGATCGTTCCGATCACCGGCGATGCGACAAACTTCTCGACGTCATCGCTGGTCTTGATAGTATCGTCCAGATACTCCAGGAAGAAGGCGATGACCAGACCCAGGAGCAAGCCAAGAAAAGCACCCGCGATCACGTTGGCGCTGGTTTTGGGCTTGCTGAGCACGGCCGGACTCGGCTCATCCAGCATTGAGACGTCGATGCGATCCGCGGGATTGCGCGTCGACATGGCCTGGCTGCGCTCGTCGACGAAGGACTTTGCTAGAGCGCCGGCAATGCGCTGGGCCTTCCCAGGGTCAGGGTTCTCGACGTCGATCTGCAGCACCGAATCCTCCACCACCGCGCTGATCTTGACTTGCGCTCGGAGTTGGTCGGCCGTCAGGTCCAGATGGAGCTCCTGATCGATCAGCTTAGCCAGCTCGGAGGTCTGCATCATTCTGCTGTACTGCCGCAGAATCTGCTGGACGACCAGGGTCAGACCGTAGTCATACCGAGCGGGCTCTACCAGGAGACTCACCGAGGAACGAAAGATCGGGCGCTGTGACTTGCTGTAGCCATACGCGACGGTGCTGGTAATGGCGATCATAAGAAGCAGGATCCACCAGCGCTTCGCGACGACCGCCCAGTACTCCCTGATCTGCAAGGCTTTCCTCCTGAAAACTAGCCTTGCAGAATATACCCTCTGTCCCTCGCCTTGTCAAACCGACCTGGTTTGACAGGCTTCCGTTTGGTGTGGTATCCTCGGTTATGCTAGAATTGTCCGCACGCGCCTCAGGCATGTCTATGCACTAACCAGGAGGTCGAGCGTTCATGAAGCCGACGATGAAGCCCTACTACCTGCACCTGTTCGTATGCACGGATCCCAAGCCCGGCGGATGCGGTGAGAGAGGCGGCGAAGAGGTTCGCAAACGTCTGAAAGAGGAGCTCGATGCGCGAGGCATTGGCATGGAGGTCAGGGTCAGTCGCTGTGGCTCGATCGGCCTCTGCAAGTTCGGTCCGGCCATGGTCGCGTATCCCGAAGGCGCCTGGTACGTCCACGTGCAGCCGGGAGACATCCCAGAGATCGTCGAGCAGCACGTCATCCATGGTCGGCCCGTGGAACGGCTACTGGTTCATAGTCTGCAGACCTCGCACAAGTTGCCTGTCGAGGTCTAGGAAGGCCAGAAGCTGCCTTGCTCCGAGGAGGGAGACTCGGGCGCGGGATGCAGGCCCAGATGCTTGTAGGCGAGCTTGGTGGCTACCCGACCGCGGGGAGTCCGATTGATGAAGCCAAGCTGCAGCAGATACGGCTCGTAGACGTCCATGATCGTATCGGCCTCTTCCGCGATGGCGGCGGCGATAGTGTCCAGTCCCACCGGACCACCCTCGAACTTCTCGATGATGGTCAAGAGGACCTTGCGGTCGATCTCGTCCAGCCCGAGCTGGTCGACCTCGAGCTTGCCCAGGGCGGCCTCGGCGACCTGCGTGGTGACCATACCGCGCGCCACCACCTGAGCGTAGTCACGCACCCGCTTCAGCAGACGATTGGCCACGCGCGGGGTTCCTCTGGAGCGCTTTGCGATCTCGGCTGCCGCGGACTCGTCAACCTGGACCTTGAGAAGGGCAGCAGAGCGCTTGATGATGTCCAGCATGGCTACGTTGTCGTAGAAGTTCAGGCGATGGACGGCGCCGAACCTATCGCGGAGCGGGGCCGTCAGCATAGCATAGCGCGTGGTGGCGCCGATGATCGTGAAGCGCGGCAGGTTGAGCACGATGCTTCGGGCCCCTGGACCCTTGCCAAACACGATGTCCAGGATGAAGTCCTCCATGGCCGGGTAGAGCCGCTCTTCCACGGTTCGGCTGAGGCGGTGGATCTCGTCGATGAAGAGCACGTCGCCCTTCTGGAGGTTGGTGAGGATCGAGGCCAGGTCTCCCGGACGCTCGATGGCCGGACCGGAGACGACCTTGATGCTCACCCCCATCTCCGCGGCCACGATGTGCGCCAGCGTGGTCTTGCCGAGACCCGGAGGACCGTAGAGGAGAAGATGCTCCAGCGGCTCACCGCGTGCTTTGGCGGCCGCGATGAAGATGCCCAGGTTCTCCTTGACCTTATCCTGCCCGATGTACTCGGCCAGGCGCTTCGGTCGAAGGCTCGTCTCCAGGACGACGTCTTCTTCCTGTGGCTTGGATGATATGACTCGCTCCACTGTCATCTCCCGCGCTGCCGCGTCGCGACCTCAAGGGCGCGCCTCCGGGCTAGTCAAAATGGCCACCACATTATAGCAGATCGCGGCGGCAGGCCGCCCGGGGGCGCGATGGGGCTCACTGACAACCATTCTAGTAGCCAACCACAGATTGAAATCGTGAGCGTGGACGGCGGATGGTCACGCCGGTATTGGTCGCAGATCTGCGGGTACGTGAAGCCCTTCTGTTTCAACTTTAGCAAATAAGCGTCCGTCAGCGGGTCCTGCCCCAAATTGATGCTCTTGGAGCCAAACGCGTGTTGGCACTGGGTGCGTAACGCGTCGACCAGTGCGTCAGTGTCGGCACAGCGCACAAGCGACGGTCGGGGCGTGACCGAGTCGGGAAGATGAGAAGAGGCGACGGCGAAACGTTTCCGCTTCTCTTCAGATCACAAGGCTCGCAACATGCTCAGGACGGCGTCGCGGACCTTCCGAGCCAGGTCCGTGGCCCGGTGCGCCTCTTGGAGGTCGGGCTCCGGCTGATCACCCGGATAGCGGATGTCCACCGCATATGGGCTTAGCACGGAAGCATCCGCCAGACCTGCTGCTGTCTCGGCGTCCGCCTGACTCAACAAGTCGAGAACTTGCCGAATAGAGTGCGTCTTGGGGAACTCGATCTGGTGCCAGGTGAGAGTCGCTTTGAGGTATTTCTCGGCAGCCTGCTGGGCGTGAAAACAAGCCGCATACGGAAACGGCGGATCTACAGCAAGCAAAGCCTCGCTGGCTTTGAGATCCTGCTCGGCCTTGGCGAGCCATTGGCGGACGATAACTTCCTTGACATCTTCAGGCGGCTTCGTAGATCACCTTCCCGTACTTGT
Source organism: Chloroflexota bacterium (assembly GCA_004297765.1). Taxonomy (GTDB): domain Bacteria; phylum Chloroflexota; class Dehalococcoidia; order FW602-bin16; family FW602-bin16; genus FW602-bin16. The sequence goes on from SCTZ01000206.1 coordinate 37,972, forward strand.
TGGCTGGGTAGGCTATGCCGCCGATGACCTCCTTGCTATCCTCGAACCATTCGGTGGAGATCACGATGACATCTAACGGATATCCAAGCCCACCAAGCGCCTCCCCTAGGCGGACGCTTTCTTTGCGTTGATCGCCGGGGTCAGGCTCGACGACAAGCAAGTCGATGTCGCTGTCGCGGGTCATTTTGCCGGTGGCAGCGGAGCCGAAGAGGATAATCTTGTCCGGGCTGGTCATGGAGAGAATCCGTCGCACGATTTCTTTGACCAAGGACTCGTCAATACCCATGGTCCCCTCCGCAATAAGCCGCAAATGAGGGCCCGAACTCTTCCGGTCTCTTCTTACTTTCGGTAGCCACATCGGCCTAAGCACATATCCAAAAGAAAGGCATGTTCTGGGGACACCCCAGACCCCGCCAGGCGCTGCGCCCTGGACCCGCCGACTTTTGGCGAGGTGCTTAGTAAGGTCCCAGCGGGCTGTACTTGATTATAGCAGGTATACAGGTCCGAGCGTCGATTGAATGTGCCGGCTGCGACCCGAAGAAAAGCCGCATACCAAGCTTCTCGGTCTACGACTTTCACGGGGGCTCCCCCAACAGGAGTCCAACCAACACTACTACAGAAACTCGCGGGCGGTACGATGGCAGCAGTCCCGGCTCTTGTGGTTCCCGAAACTCTCCAGCGCGACGGATAAGGCGGCTTGTCGAGGATATCTGGACGGCGTGTGGATCACCTGGGACGCTGGAGAGCGAGGTAGATGCCTGTAGATGGCAAGACGGCTCCGATAGCATTTTGGCTCTCCCTCGCTCGAATGCAGAGGCAGCAGTGCATCACATACGAGGATCAGTACGCCTACCCGGCCTTTGTCTGATCAGTTGGGCACACCCGATCAGCCCGAAGGCCACGACAGATGCCAGCAGCGACAATCCGGCGCCAGTGTATTGCCCGCTCATATGAGCGTTGAGGGCGATCACTATGCCGAGAAAACCAACAATCGCGAGCCCTCCGACAGCTACCACAAACATTCACATTTCCTTTCCATCCAGATGGCTCACCCCCCGCTTGCCGTCGTGCCCCCGTACGATTCGGATATTGGCGTAGGTGCTGGCGATACTTCTTCTCGCGTGACGGAGACGGGAGTCGAGTATACGAGAAGGGCCCACATCACGACTCCAGCTGCCATGGCCACAGCGCTCAAGACCTCGCCTCTGACGGTGTCACTTCTACTGTAGGCGACCGCGCCACCTACGAGTAGCGCTACGCCGACAATGCCCAGGGTCACCAAGATGATGAAGCTCCAATCCATGTCATACTCCAGTCTTGCCGCCGAGGGGATCAAACCGGGCGGCCGATCACCTTCCGATTCCTTCCGGGTTCCACGTCGTGCCGCACCGCTGGGTCGCCGAGATCACCCGGCCTCACTTCCCCTGAAACAGATAAAGGCCTCACGTCAACACCCGCCTGCATCGCTGAAATCATGTGGCCGGCTGCACTTGTCCACTCAACTCGGAGGTGAGCGACCTGCTTATCTGGTAAGCGAGGCTTCTAGCCAGATGGACGCTATAGCCGTTTCGCGAGACCAGCCCGCCGGTGCTGTCTCGCACGGTATAGGAGCCGCTGATCATGATGGTCGGGTCAGTGCCATAGAAACGGAACTCGGGCGGCTGCTGGGCGTACCAGGAGACATCGCCCAAGGTGCTGAACGAGGCGACCGCGGTGACCTGCGCCTGGGCGTAAACCCCGCTCCAGAACACATCGACCGAATCCACGTCCACGCGCAGCACATCGCTCGTTGCCGAGACCCCCGGCTCGGGCCGGAGCAGCACTTCGCCGAACATGCCGCCCTGCGCCAAGTCCTTCTGTAGCTCCCGTCCCAACGCTGATGCCAGGGGGTCTTTAGCCTGGAGGAAGATGGTGAGCTTGCGGCCGGGCTGGGCACGCAGCATCTCCTGGGCGTCCTGGCTGCGGCCGCTGGAAACTGTCGACTCGGTGCGCGCTGCACTTTGCCCCGCCACGAACTCCAGAGGAGAATAGAAGATGCCGGCCAGTAGAGTCGCTACCAGGACGACTGCGACGATGAGCTTGATCTTGCCCATTGTGACACTCCTTCCGATACTGCCGAAGGTCTTCGCCATCGGAGGTTGCCATTCCGTCTGATCCAAGTGTACGGCCATACTCCCGCACGACACATCAGCCATTCGGCGAAACTGCAAGCTAGTCAATTGGTCTATCCATGTCCTGGTCAGAAGACCAGGGGCGCACTGAACCACCGCCTCCCGAGTAGCTACGATATGGCCGCAAAGCCCACCGCTCCAGCGCGCCCATATGACGACTGTGGTGCCCGGCATGCCTCGCATTGTTCCGTTGTCCAGCTTTTCGGTCCGGCACCCTCACGCCACCCATCCAATGTCGGCGAGTAGCGTGAGATCTGTCTTCCGGTTGACATGCGCCTTGTCGCAGATGCCGCCTGCAAGCGGCTAGCGCGGCTGCGCGGTCTGGGGCTCGAGTGAGGAGGCTACCTTGAGCAACTCCTCGGGCGTCAGCCTGAAGCTAAAGATTGTGACGAACATGCCGTCTCGCAATACGTAGGCTGTTGCGGCTGTCTGACCAGGAACCCCACGGCGGAGCCAGCCTTTGGCGTGGGGAATCTCTGTCGCCTCCGCACCCTTGGTCCAGGTAGCTACCAGAGCATCGTCCGCCTTCTGCTCCCGGATCACTATTCCGGAGGTCGTAGGGATGGTATCCCGCTCGACCTCGTCCGGCGGCACGTACTCAAGAACCAGCAATCCCGATGCGGCCTCGATCCTCGGCAGACGCGGTGCCAATCCATCGGGCAGATCGCGGGGCGCCAGGGGTTGGAAGCCCAGCTGACTCTCAGCTGCAGCCAATTGCGCGCGGAACTGGTCGGTATTGGGAGCCGGCTTAGGCCGCAGGTCGCGCAGCGCGGCGTCCTGTGGCGCCTGGAAGGCAAACGTCGCCGGATCGATGGGCACGTTGTACGCGAAGCTCGTTGACTGGACCGTCGAGACGGCGGCGTCATCCCGCCCGTCGTACTGCACTGCCTTCAAGACGAGGAAGCTCTCCTTGTCGATCCACAACACCCGGCGGCCGGACAGCTCCGGTAGGGCAGCTGACTTCCGTTTTGGCGCTCCCATATCGACCACATAGGTCGCCCTGCCGGCGATCGTCTCTTCCCCTTGCAGTTTGGGCGTGTACAGCCTGCCGGCGTTCTCCAAAACGTCACTCAGCGTTACCGCCCCCTGGCCGAACGGCGACAGCTCCCCGATGGACTCAAAGCTGCCACGCGGATCAAGATGCTGAACCGCTACCTCGTTTCGTGCAGAGTCGTAGTGCCAGAGATCGGTGCCGTCGGCCGCCCAAGTATCCTTCCAAGAGCGACCGGGTAGCTGGTTACCGGCAGAGTCGAACGTAGCGATGGTCGCCTGCACCTGCCAATGTGTCGGATCGGCGTACGAGCGTTTGATCTCGCCGCGTAGCTGTTCGCCCGCTGCGAGTTCGGTCGATCGTGGCTCGCTTGCCGCCGGCCGAGTAACCACCACCTGTTCGATGACGACGAAGCTACGAATGCCCGCGGCAAAAGGAGAATTGACAACCGCCGCGGCCCTTTCGACGATCTCCTCGGCGCTCACCCTCTTTGCCGGGAGCGTCAGCAGATAAGCTCCTATCACGAAGAGCGCTAGCGCTGCTACCGCCGAGAGGCCGGCTAGCGACCATGTCGAATACGCCGACCGCAGGCGCGTCATGAGCCGCGGTCGGGGGCATCCAACCTGCGCTCGCTCCAGACGCGCCGTTGCGAGCTCTTCAGCTTCGGACGCGAGTCGCCTGCGCAGTGCCCGGGCGAATGCGGGCACTGGCTCGGGTGGCAGAAGCTCTCTCTCCATTGTCACAACCGTCGCAACAATCTCTGGCTCCAGGTCCGCTGACGCGGTGGCCTCGGGTCATCCCGAAGCCTCATCCAGTAGGCATCCAAAAGATCTGCTTGCCGTTCCTCATGCGCGGGCATCGGCATTCCTCCCGATCTGCTGTTGATTCTGATTGATCAGCGTACGCAGCTTCCCGACGGCGCGATAGCGCAACACCTTGACGGCACCTACGCTGCGGCCCATGACGGTCGCCGTCTGCTCTCCTGACCAGCCGGCGAGCTGCAGCTCGAGGGCGATACGTTGATCCTTTGGCAGCGATCCGATGGCACGGCGCAGAGCCTGCGCCTCGCTCCGGGCAACCACGACCTCCTCCGGACCTGGGCCGGGATCCGGGGCGACTTCGGCGAGATCGGTCTCTTCTGGCTCGTCAAAACGATGGACAGGACGATTCTTTCGTCGCTGCTGACTGTCAATCACCGAATTGTGGGCGATTCGAAAGAGCCACGCCGAGAATCCGTTGCCGCGAAATCCGGAGAGGCCGGTGAGCGCTTTCAAGAACACCTCGCTCGTCGTGTCTTCGTCTGCTTGGCGGTCGCCAAGCCGCACGTAGCAGTATCGATACACAGCACCGAGGTAGCGCTCGTAGAGCGGGGCGAAGGCCCTCGGGTCCTTCCTTGCGGCCTCCACTAGGGGGACAATCTCAGCGTCCGAATCCGCCTTCTGGGGTAGCCTGGTTGCCTTCGGGATAGCTTGGCCGGCGCTACTCATCACGTCTCGATCCTCCTAGTACCCTGTCGGTACATTGAATAGACGCAGCCAGCGCGCAATAAGTAACGGACAATCGTCGCAAAGTGCGCTACCTCATCCGTGCCGCTTCTGGAGTAGCTCGCTGCAACTGGCTGGGCAAGGCGACGATGCGCTAGTCGGCGAAGCGCAGACTGGCGACGACAGGAGCGTACACCCGCGCTTCATCGCACGTGAAAGCGCCTGCCGTCAGATTCCAAATGTAGATCGTTCTGTCCCTCTGGACGAACGCGGCGGTGCCGAAGCGGTTCGGGCCGCCAAATCGGTACTCCGCGGTGATCGATTCCTTCCCGGCGACATTGCCAGCTTTCCGGGACTCGATGGTCCAGCTACTAGTCCTCACCTTGTCATCGAGGAACTTGTTGACGAACGCATCGAGATTCGATCCCGCGGAATCTGCGGTGGTCAGTTCGATACGGCTTCCGACGCCGATCACCACGCCCTGCTTCGTCACTCGGCACGCCTCCGGATAGCGGAATTCGAACCGGTCGGCCGCATCCCGGTACGTCACCCAACCATCCCCTGCGGCCGATGTGGCCGTAGATTGAACCGTCGGGCGCGCGATCGTTGCGGCACCGCCAGCCTTGGGGGACTGCATCGGCTGGCGATTGCTGGCTTCTGTTACCGGTGTGACGGTAGACTGAACGGTTGGGCGCGCGGTTGCCGCCGCTACGCCAGCCTTTGGATCTGGCGTCGGCTGCTCATTAGTGTCGCAGCTGACTACGACCGCAAGCGAAAGAGCAAGGAGAATGATGTAAACGCAGCGTTTCACGATGTCCCTCCTGGGTATCTTCTCGTATGGGTCTCGTCCGGTACCTCACCGGAAGGAGCCGGCGTCGGCCATCCTTTCGCAGTGGCGGAAAGAATGCCGCCTGCTCAAGCGGCGTGCCGTTGATGAAGATTGCGGCATCCCTCACATTGGGAAACTGGCGGACGGTCTCTTTGAGTTGCACTTGGATGCGCGCGTTGTCGCACGAGTCACTCGGCGAAGTCAATCCCACAAGCCGAGCGGTCGCTCTGCCGTTAGTGATGCCAGCCTCCTGCACTGCTGGAGGACAGCGCGCTGCGCGCGGGCGACAAACACGTTGCCGGCGGCAAGCGCCGCCAGGTCGCCCTCGGGCAGCTGGGGATTACCGATGCGTGGCACGTCGGCCTGGGCGATCGCGGCCTGCGCGACGGGCGCCTTGCCGAGTTCACCAGTGCAGCCCGCCGCCAGGACCGTTACCAGTCCCATGAGAAGCGCCAGCGTGACTACCACTTTTCCCTTTATTGCAGAGTCCTCCTCTTCGACGTCGGCCGGCTTGAGGTTGCCTCGCACTTTCATAACGCTGCGAGTCCCCAAAAAGTTCCACGGTGAGAGCCTTGCATAACTAAAAGGGAATTCTCCGTAGTGAAAGGAGTGGCAGAAACTGGTGGCGCAATCGTGTCTCATGACACAGTAGAAGTAGAGAACGAACCCGAACCAAGATGACGTGAGCCGTCAGTGCTACTAACCGGACTGGGAAGTAAGACCATCGACGCGATCGACAGCGTGTTGAAGTCTGTCCTTCAGCCGACGTACCGTCTTCTTGATGGCGTCGATGGCCTCCTCTCGCTTCGCTCATACTCGGGGTCGTCCGGTGCCCAGGGGAACCAGTCCGGAAGATCACGCCGGTATCGGTCGAAGATCTGCGCGTGTGTCAGGCGTCGGCGTTTCAAGACGAGGAGATAAGCATCCGTAGCGGTGTTCCCAATAGTGTGCTACGGCAACTTGTCTGATGCAGGATTCGAATAGATACTCGATAAACGCCGAAAACCCGGCGCCGTCTGAAAAGCCCGGCTTGTCGCGCCGGACGGTCACAATAGGTCGCTGCGGACTGGCGTGACTCAGCGAGGACCTCAGGCCAGCAGGAGCCGGCCTCGCGGCTCGGGAATCGGACGGCCTAGCTCACGGGCCGTCTCGATCCATTCCCTCGCCACCACATGCGCGTTCGTCAGCGCCTCCTGCGGGGTTATGCCGTCCGCCGCACATCCCGCCAGTTCGGGGATTTCGGCGATGAAGGCTTCGTCCTCGTTGCTCCAGTAAATAATCACTTCGTACTTTATCGGCGTTTCGTTCATTCTTGAATCTCTCTTGTCAACCTGTACTTGACAATCAGGTCGCGAACCTGCCGCACCTGGTACGGTTTCGCCATTCCACCGTCACAAGGCTGGAGGTTGAGTATTTCGACCACACTGCTTCGCGTGTAGATGTGATGGCTGCTGCGTACGCGTTCCTCGAACCCGAGAGCAAGCAATAGTCCACGCAGGTCAGCAAACCGAACGCCCCGGTCAGCGCTACCGCTCAGCACGCGAGCCAGCACAAGACGCCAACGGGCCAATTCACTACCTCTCTTCTCGGGCTGCTCTAGATTATAGCAGGTATGTAGGGTACAAGCTTGGACTAAGTTGGGAACTAGCCAAGGCAGGGAAGTCGTAGACAGAGAAGACCGGTCCTCGGCTTATGTTTCGGCTTCCCGAGCAGGAGTCCAACCTACAACCTAGCGGTTTGCATTCCTCCATCGACTCGGGCATCAACCTGAGCGCGTCTACCCGGGAGATCGAGCCGGGCAACAAAAGTCGGCTTCTTCGAGTGACGCCGACGCAGATCATTCAACTGATGATCTTTCCGTCTCCGCTGGCGAACAGCCTGTGGTCAATTACTACCCAAAGGCGAGCGTGCAGTGACCGCCGAACTGATCCCCATCCCGGTTACTCGTCCTCGAACGTGACCGGCGCCAGCACTTTGAGCGCCTCAGCGGCGAGGGTGATACGCACGGGGGTCCGCGTCGTCGTTTCGCCATCCACGTCGATGTACTGCGGAGGGACGGCATCGATCGTCACCTCTCTTGTGGCGAAATAGCGCGCTTCGGAGAAGGCTCTATGCCTTCCAAGCCAAAATGCGACCCATAGTTTGGCCATCTGCCAGCGACTGACCGTATCCATGGTGAAGACGATGAACTGCCGATTGTTCACCTGCGCATCCGGGGCCAGTTTCGTTACCCCGAAGAAGCTGCCGTTAGCTATGATGATCTGGTGTGTTCTGAGAACATGCGTTTCTCCATCTAGCTCCAGCCTACATCGAAAGGCTTGACGTTCCAGCAGGTTCCAAACGCCAACCAGGACGTACGCCACGACGCCCAGATAGCGCTTCAGACTTCGCGGTGTTTGCCTGGCAATGTCAGCCGAGAAGCCGAGAGAAGCGACGTTTGCGAAGTAGTCGTCGTTTACTTTCCCCAGGTCGATGTCGACCACTTTGCCATTGACAATGACGTCAAGGGCGCCATTCAGGGACAACGGAATGCCAAGGGTGCGTGCAAAGCTGTTCCCGGTCCCAAGAGGCAAGATGCCCAGCACAACGTCTCGATATGCGAAATAGTCAACAATCGAGCTGATTGTCCCGTCGCCGCCGCCGACAATCACCAGCGCATGTCCACGCTCTATGCCTTCCCTGACGGCCTCGGACAGACGAGCTGGGTCGCGCACCGGATAGGAGGCAGCAACATGGACCCCTCGTTTTGCCAATTCGTCCATAGCTGCGAAGAAGAGCTGCTCTCCGCGCCTGGAATGGGTGTTCACGACGAGTACCGCGGATCGTTCTTGCCTGATACGTTTCTGTATATCCTGCTTGGTTTTCATTCAGACCATTAGCGCCGTTTCTTCTTCGGCGTCGCTTTGGCGATAGAGACGGAAGTCCGAGCCCAATCGATCAGCCTAGCGTCGTCCTGCAACACCTCGTCTGGCACTTGATAGTATGGCATCGGATCGTACGACTTGCTGCCGGCCTCCGTGTAGACGGCCCGATTCGAATCGTCCACCTTGAAGAATAGCGCCGAGCCCGCGATCAAGGCAAACATCTGCCCGTCGGCGAATATGCCGTACCCTCCAAACATCGCCCTGCAATTGACGTCGCCGAGAGGAACCAACCTGTCGAGGACCTCGTCACGAAACTTCGGGTCCGCAGCCATCACTCCAACCTCCGGGTTGTTTTCTCGCTGGCGTTCAGCATGACAGACCGGAAAGGGGGACAATCCTGGGCATCTCTGCTTTATCGAAGTGACATCGAACGGCATCAGCATCGGCAGGTCTGTCTGCAGATATTATAGCCTAGATGATCGGACAGTTGAATGGACGCGTCGCATCGGAAGTCCGGCAGGTTTGACAGGCTATGCCGCAGGAGGCTAGAATTATATATGCTGCGACATGCGTGAGAAGGCGCCCCGACGGGCCCGCCGAATGAGACATCGCCGCCTGGCACGCCTACGGTGCTACCGACCCAGCATGCGGGGTCGGTTTTTTTGCTAGTGCAGCCTTTCTGACGTCGCAAAGGAGAGCGTTATGGCCGAAAACAAGATTCTGGTCATCGATGATGAGCCGTCCATTGTCGACATCGTCAAGGAGGCCTTAGAGTCCGAAGGATTCCAGGTGATCGGCGCCAACAGTGGAGCCGAGGGGCTCGAGAGGCTGCACAAAGAAGACCCGGATCTCGTGGTACTGGACGTGCTGATGCCGGGCATAGACGGCTGGGAAGTCCTGCGCAGGATCGAAGCGGATCCGGCGACCGCGGGTGTGCCGGTGATCATGCTGACGGCGCTGGGCGGCGACGAAGATATCTTGCGCGGTCTGGAGGAAGGCGCGGTCGAGTATATCACCAAGCCTTTCCACCTGCAGGACCTGATCGCCTGTGTCCGAATTCAGCTCCAGGTCTTTGACCCGCTCCTCCGCAAACAGCGACGACAAGCACTGATCGACAAGCGGCGACGATTCCTCACACGCTGGCCGACCTCCTGAATGCGGAATTCTGAATGCGGAATGCGGAATTGGGGATGCGAAGAGGCCGAAATGCCTGGTAGTGAGGTTACGCCTCCGCGTCTTACCTTTTCGCCTTTTCCCCTTTTTCCTTTCCGCCCCCGTAAGAAAGATTCACTGCCATGACTCGACCGCTCAAGATCCTGATGATGGCCTCGGAAATGGCTCCGTACGCGAAGACGGGGGGGCTGGGCGACGTGCTGGGCGCGCTGCCGAAGGCTCTCAGACGGCTCGGGCATGATGTGCGCGTTGGGCTGCCCAGATATGGTCCGATCCAGGAGCCTTTGTACAACCTGAAGACCGCGCTGGCGCCGCTGGAGGTGCCGGTGGACAGCCACGCCCTGTGGGTGGCCATTCGCAGCCTGCTGCACGACGAGGAGATGCCGGTCTACCTGGTGGAGCACAACGTCACCTTCGCCCGGGAGAACCTCTACGGGTATCCCGACGACGGCGAGCGATTCATTCTCTTCTCGCGTGCCATAATGGAGATGCTGCCGCGCATCGGCTGGCAGCCGGATATCATTCATTGTCACGATTGGCAGGTGGGCGTGGTGCCGAACTGGATGCGCACCATCTACAGTAACTCCGAGTTCTTCGGGGCAACGGCCACGGTCTTGACTATCCACAACCTGGCCTATCAGGGGATCTTCGGCTGGCGTGCGCTGGAGATGGCCGGGCTAGCCCCCTACGGCTACGTGACGCATCCCCAGACCCCCCATCTCGGGGAGGTGGTAGATCTGCTAGCACGTGGGATCATGTTCGCCGATGTCGTCAGCACGGTCAGCAAGACCTACGCGCGCGAGATTACCACCCCGGAGTACGGAGAGAGATTGGACGGGCTGCTGTCCTCACGGCAGGACCGGCTCTTTGGCATCCTCAACGGCATCGACTACGACGTCTTCGATCCGGTCCGCGACCCACATCTGGTGGCGCGCTTTGACGCGCACAGCCTGGATCAGCGCCCAATCAACAAGGCCGCCCTGCAGAAAGAGGCAGGGCTGGAGATCGATCCGGCCGTACCGCTGATGGGCGTGGTCTCACGCCTGACCGATCAGAAGGGCTTCGACATTCTGGCCGAGGCCTTCGACCACATGATGGATCTGGGCACACAGTTCGTCCTGCTCGGCGTCGGCGACCCGCGCTACCACGAGCTATTCATGCGATTGAGCCAACGCTTTCCCCGACGCGCGGCCATATTCCTGAGCTTCGACGCGGCGCTGGCCCAGCGGATCTACGCGGGCAGTGATATGTTCCTGATGCCATCCCGCTTCGAGCCCTGCGGCTTGGGACAACTGATTGCGATGCGCTACGGCGCGGTACCGATCGTGCGCGCTACAGGCGGACTGGCGGATACCGTGCGCGACTGGGACCCTGAGACCAGAGAAGGGACCGGATTCACCTTCACAACCTACGATAGCTGGGCGCTCTTCGCCGCCATCGTGCGGGCCGTGGAGACTTTTCGCCGCAAGTCCGATTGGCGCCGCCTGCAGGAAAATGGTATGGCCCAGGACTTCTCCTGGGCCGCCTCGGCTCGTCAGTACGTGGACCTCTACGAGAAGGCGCTGGGATTCAAGGGGGTCAGAGAACCCGGCGCGGGGTAGTAGTCGACTATAGTGTACGCCGTAACCGTTCGACCATACGCAGGGCTCGTTATGCCATCCTAAGCCACAGCCGCGGCCGCTCTTCTGTCATGTTCTGAGCGCCTTTTTCCTGTCATTCTGAGCGCCGCAGCGCGAAGAATCTCCCCGTTGGCCGTCCCAGTAGGGCCTTTCCCGTAGCTCAAACCTGGTCGTCCCTTCGAACCGGGAGATCCTTCGCTGCGACTCAGAGCGTGTGAGTTTTTCCCAAATTCGGGCGATCGCCGGCAGGCCGATGGCGTCGGGACGCCATTCCTGGGATGACCGGTTGCCTGCAAAAGCCGATTAAATCACAAGCTCTCAGGATGACAAACTGGAAAGCCTCGGTCAGGTAGGCAGGTTAGACCCATCGGGATCGACTACTAGCTCTTGCGGACAATCCTCTGGACCCGTCTGCGGCCCTTGGGCTTGTCTTCCTTGCCCTCCGCACCATCCGCTTTGGATCCGTCCTTGTCGTTCTCGTCCGCGCTGCCCTTTTGCCGCGACTTGTCGAACTGCTTCATCTTCTCAGCGAACTGGTGCAGCCGCTGATCCACCAAATAATGGATGCTTCCTTCCGGGAACCGTCCCTCAGCATCGGGCTCTCCTGCCGCCCGGCCTGTAAGAAGCTCTAGCCCCTCGTCAATGGTCCTGACCGCCCAGATGTGGAAGCGTCCCTCCCGTACAGCCTGCACGACCTCGTCCTTGAGCATCAGGTTCTTCATGTTGGAGTGCGGGATGACGACGCCCTGGTCTCCCGTCAGCCCCTTGGCTTTGCAGCACTCGAAGAAGCCCTCGATCTTGCGAGTCACACCACCCACGGGCTGAACCTCGCCACGCTGATTGACCGAGCCCGTGACGGCGATCGACTGCTTGATGGGAACTCCCGCCAGGCTCGATAGGAGACAGTACAGCTCGGTGCTGGACGCGCTGTCGCCATCCACCTCGTCGTAGAGTTGCTCGAAGGTGATGCTGGCGGAGAGAGACAGAGGCTTCTCCTGGGCATATTTACCGGCCAGATAGCCGCGCAAGATCATGAAGCCTTTGCTGTGAACCCGCCCGCTCATTTGAATCTCGCGCTCGATGTTGACCAGGCCGCCCGAGCCAACGTAGGTGCGGGCCGTGATGCGGGATGGCTTGCCAAAAGAGTAGTCGCCCATGTCGCTGATGGCCAGACCATTGACCTGCCCGACGACCTCGCCCTCCACGTCGATCATGATCGTGCCATCGTCGATCATCTCTTGCAGACGGTCCTCGATGAGGCTGGAGCGGAAGTATTTCTGCTCGATGGCTTTGTCGACGTGCTCGCCCATGACGAGCTCGCTGCCGTTCTTGGAAGCCCAGTAGCTGGCCTCGGTGACCAGGTCGGCGATGTCGATGAAGCGTGTGGAGAGCTTGTCCTGGTTCTCGATGAGCCTGGCCCCGTACTCCACCACCCGGGCCACGCCGCTCCTGTGGAAATGCTTCAGACCGTCCTCGCTGCAGCGACCACTGATGAAGGCGGCGTACTTGTGGACGTGGGAATCCGACCATTCCATATCGGTGCCAAAGTCCGCCTTGACCTTGAACAGCTTGCGGAAGTCTTCGTCCTGATGGTAAAGCGTGTAGTAGATGTACGGGCTGCCGACCACGACGACCTTGACGTTCAGCGGAATCGGCTCGGGGCGCAGGCTAGCGGTAGGAAGAGCGCTATACTGCTCGCCGATGTTCTCGATACGAACCTCTTTGCTGCGCAAGGCCCGTTTGAGGGCATCCCAGGAGAGCGGGCTGGTCAGCAGGTCACGAGCCTGCACCACCAGGTAGCCGCCGTTAGCCCGATGGAGAGCGCCCGGCTTGATATTGTTGAAATCGGTCATCATGGCGCCCAGGCGGGCTCGATAGTCTATGCGCCCGAAGAGGTTATAGTAGGTGGGACTGTGCTCGACTACCACAGGCGCCCCACCATTGTCACAGTTGTTCACAAGGACGTTGATCTTGTAGCGCGACAGATCCGCCGCCGCCTTGTTCAGCTTGTCCAAATCGAGCGGCGCGCCCATCTCTTCTTTGTCGGCTCCCGTGCTGATTGCGCGGAACTCGTCGACGTTCTGGACGATGTCATCATGCGCACTCCGCACATATTCCACGACGGTCGCGTAGTCCGCGTACTTGTGGAGCAGATCCTCCACCAGGTGCCCGGTAGCAAATAGAGCCACTTCTTTGTCCAGATTGCGAATCCGCTCGGAGGCCTCTTTATCTAACTTGCGAGCTTTGGTCAACATCTGGGTTAGCTCGAGCTGGAGCTGCTCTCCACGCTCCTGTATATCTTTCTTGATCTCATCGGAGAGAGCGTCGAACTCCTCGCGGGTCATCGGGCGTCCCTCGGCGATGGGCACGGTCGCCAGTCCCATGGAGGTCGTCTGGATCTGGAAACCATTGGAGGCAGCACGTGCCTGAGCCTGGTTGAGCAGCGCCTCCTTCACGGACTGGATCTCACGGACGACCTCGGCTTTCTTGTCCTCGTAGGTCTCGCCTTCGAAGGCACGTGGGATCTCTTTTTTGACACCCTCGATCATCTCGTCCATGTCGCGGGCCAGCTCAACCCCCTTGCCGGAGGGCAGGCTAATGGCAAGGGGACGATAGGGGTCGACGAAGTTGTGCACATAGCACCAATCGGGCGGTGCATTGTCCTGCCAGGCCAGCTTCTCCAGATAGGCGTTGACAGTGGTATTCCGACCGGTGCCCATCGGCCCCGATACGAAGATGTTGTAGCCGTTGGACTTGATGTCAAGTCCGAACTCGATGGCGTTGCAGCCGCGGTGTTGTCCGACAGTCGTCTCCAGAGCCTCCAGTTCCCGCGTCGATTCGAAGGGGAGCTCGTCGGCGTTACATACGTGCTTGAGCCGCTCGACTGGAATCTCTAGCTGGTTCGTGGCGCGCACATTTTCAGTTGCCGTCTCTACTGCCTGGTTGCCCACCAGCACTCCTCCAATAATACAGAACTGGCTGATTCCGACCCAGGCTCGGGTCACTTCTTGTCGTCCTGCCGTGTTCCGCGCAGAGGTCAGATCGCCCACAATCTAGTGTTCGACCACAGAGAAGACGCTATCTGTCATTCTGAGCGCCGCAGCGCGAAGAATCCGTATCCCCAGGGCGCGGATTCTTCGGCGTGCGCGCCTCAGAATGACAAAACCAGTG
>SCTZ01000207.1 GCA_004297765.1 Chloroflexota bacterium
CCCAGTTGGGAGAGAGCAGCCGAGAGGTTAGATGATGTCGTGGACTTGCCGATGCCCCCCTTGCCGTATACCGCTATCTGTCGCACGCTCATGATCGCGATTCTTCCCTCCTAGTCTTGTCTCTGGATCGTGCTCGCCGGTTCCAGAGCAGTTTGCGAATGCCTGGTCCCGGCGCCTGCTCCTCGTACGCTCGGCTGTGCAAGAAGGCCCGCCGGGCATCCTTCTTCCCTGACGTGTGCTCCGGATTGTGACGCGGCACCGTAGAACATACCTTCCAGTCGGTGCCTACCGACCGGTTAGTACGTATTATAGCACACTCTCTGGCAAAGTCAACAGAAGGAGAGTGCTTTTTTGAGGATTCGTTGCGCAGCGCCCCGGACATTCAGATCGCAAAGGCGCCAGGCCACCGCAGGGGTCGTCGGCCCGGCGCCTGAAGGGGCGTTGCACGCCCCCGCTGCGCCTATCAAGCAAGCGTACTGCGGTTGAAAGAGCTAACCGATGACCTCGAAATGGTCGATGTCCTGGATTGTCCCGGTTCTGTCTTCCCGGAAGACAGCTTTCACGCGCACACCGAGCTGAAGCCGGGCTGGATCCTGCTCGTCGACAATGTGCGTCAAGGTCACGTCGGCGCCGTCTAGCTTCACATACGCGTACGTGTACGGCACCGGCCGCGGCTCCCCTGTGTTAGGATCTATGAACCCGTAGTTCACAATCGAGAAGGCATCCAGAGTTCCCTCATCGCTCAGCTCCACCCATTCATCCATCTTTGTGAAGCAGGGCCCGCAGACCTGCCGTGGCGGACAATAGACGCGTCCACACTTCGGACAGCGAATGCCCAGAATCTTCTTTTCGTCGCGCAGCGCAGCGAAAAACCTACTTCCATATCTGCCAACGGCCCAGTTGTATTGAAGCTCCGCATCTGCTTTGACCGTGATCAGCCGCGTCTTCGACATCGCATCCCTCCTATAGATTCAGGATCAGATGACCTATTTTGGGAACAGACCCACGCCGCTCCGCGTACGGTTAGGCGCTTCCTGGGGGACACCCCTCAAGGCCCCGGTCTGACGACGCACTAGCGAGGTTCCCTCCCGAGTACAACTACATCAGACCAGAAGGCTCCGCCGAAGCCCGTGGCGACGGCGAGCTTGACGTCAGGCACCTGGTGCGCCCCGGCCTTGCCCTGAACCTGCAACGCGGCCTCGCCGACCCGCAACAGAGCAGTGGCGCCAATGCAGTTGGTCGCGAGCACGCCACCCGATGGGTTGAACGGTATTTCTCCGCCCAGATCGGTTACTCCATCCCACACCAGTTGAGCGGCCTCGCCGGGCCTGCACACGCCCATCGCTTCCATCCACTTCAGACCGGCGAAGGAGTAGGGCTGATATAGCTCCACCACGTCGATCTCTTTCCCGGGATCCCGAATTCCTGCCAACTTGTAGGCCTCCCGGCATGCTCCCTCCAGGGAGACCATGCGCGTGTAGTCGATGTCGCTGAGCCAGGCGTACTCATGGCGAGAAGTTGTGGCAAGCACCCAGGCGGGACTACTCGTCATCCTCTTGGCCCTCGATTCGGAGGCAAATACCACCGCGCAGGCCCCGTCCGTCCGCGGACAGATATCGAGGAGCTTGATAGGGTACGAGTACATCGGCGAGTTCATCACGTCGTCGACCGTGATCTTGTCGCGCAGGTGGGCGAACGGGTTGAGAGAGGCGTGATTGCGATCGCGAACTGCCACACGGGCCGCGTCGCGCTCGGTGACGCCATACGCCTTCATGTAGGCGGTTGCCTCTGCAGCCAGACTTGGCAGGGCGCCCGAGTAAGAGAACCTCTCCCAGATCGGATCCGTGCACGTGATGATGGCGCCCGTCGTATCGGATTCCGAGTTCTTTTCCCAGCCGATAGCCAGGACCGTGTCGAAGAAGCCCGAGGCCACGTGGTGGTACGCGCCGGTGGCCACCGTAGTCCCGGTGGTCCCACCGGTGGTCAGCTTCATGATCGGCTTCATGAAAGCGCCGCAGCCGTCCACGCTCCACGTATCGACACCATTGATGGCCTCGAAGTGGTCCATATTCCCGATGATGATGGCGTCGATGTCGTGAATTGTGAGCTCCGCGCTATCGAGTGCCCGCATGACGGCCTCGTTGATGAGCTCGATGCCGTTAACGTCTCGTCGTACGCTCGTGTGATGGGTCTGTCCGACTCCCACTATTGCCACACGCTGTCCCATTTGGCAGCCTCCTATCTCCCGACAATCCAGACGCAGTGGGACTGACCACACGGCCCGTTTGTGCCATGGGCGAGCGCCGTCCTCACGCCATCGATCTGATGTTCACCGGCCTCTCCGCGCACCTGAAGGGCCGCTTCGGCCAGCCGCACGAGCCCAGCAACTAGTGGCGGATGCGCTGAGAGCACGCCTCCCGAGGGATTGACGGGGATCCGTCCGCTCAAGGTCGTCGCGCCACTCTCCGTCAGTCGGCCCGCGGCCCCGCGCTCGCAGAAACCGAGCCCTTCCAGCCACATCAATTCCTGGTATGAGAAGCCATCGAACACCTCGGCCACATCGATGTCACGGCGCGGGTCCGAGACATCGGCCTGGTCGTAGGCCGTTCTAGCGGCTCGAACCAGCGCGTCCACCTCGGCCAGATCGCGATCGCCCAGGAAATAGGCATCCGCACAGGTGCCCACGCCTTTGACCCATACCGGTCTACGGCTGGCATGTTTGGCGGTATACTCGTCCCCCAGGATCATGGCGCAGGCGCCGTCTCCCAGCGGCGAGGCATCGAGCGCCTTGATGGGCTCCGCCAGCATCTGGGACGCCATGACGTCCTCGACACTCACGTCTAGTGGCATCTGAGCGCACGGATTGCGACGAGCGTTGCCATGGTTCTTGACAGAGACCAGAGCGCATTGCTCTTCGCTGACGCCGTACTTGTCCATGTAGCGCCTGGCCTGCAGGGCCGCCGAGGACAGGGCATCCAGACCCAGCCGACGGTAGTAGATCGGATCGAACATGCCATTGTTGATGAGGTTCGGCTGGCCCTCCGAGGCTTTGCAATGGGCCACGACGAGGCAGGTACGGTAGGAGCCAGATAGGACACGCATCAGGCCGTAGAAGGCCCCGAAGGTGCCGTCGCCCTCCACTGTGGAGACGTTCTTCCCATAGCCACCGACAGCGTCCATGAGCGCCATGCTGGAGATGGTGCGCCCATCCCAGAAGTCGTTGGATACGGTGATGATGGTATCGACGTCCTGGATGGTCATCTGCGCGTCCTCCAGGGCGCCGCTCACCACGTCGAACGCCAGATCGGCGAACGTCTGATCGGGCTTCTCCCGTTCGTGGACTGTCTGAGCCACGCCGAGGATCGCTGCTCTTCCCTTCACTTTGTCGTCACCTCGTGCCAAGTATTTGCCCGGGGAACTGGTCCGCTGCGCTAAACATCCTGCTAGTGTTCGACCACAGAGAAGACGCTACCTGTCATTCTGAGCGCCGCAGCGCGAAGAATCCGTATCCCCAGGACGCGGATTCTTCGGCGTGCGCGCCTCAGAATGACAAAACCAGTGTGGTCGAACACTAGCAGTCGCCCACAGCGTTCTTGGGTAGGCATGCGATAGCGATTGCGCCGAGCTGAGCCTCGGCGTTCCCAGCAGCCGGTGCCCTGGCAGCGCCGAGCCCCAGCTCGGCGAGTGCTTCCCGTGCGGCTGCTCTTACCAGTGTGGTCGATTACTGGAGAGGCCGTCATGATATATCAGCCTTCCGTTGGGAAACCTTCTCACTCCATGCGAAGCGGCCGGAAGTACTTAATGTCCAGCAGGCTTCCCTGCCGCTCTTCCTCGAAGACGGCCTCCACCCGCATGCCGGAGACAAACTCGCTCGGCCCGACCTCTCCAAGTAGGTGCACTAGTCCGGTGTCGGCTCCATCCAACCGAACGATCCCGTACGCAAAGGGGGCCTCGATAGGGTGGATCGCCGGCTCCTTGTAATGCACCACCGTGTATGTCACCAGCGTGCCGGTCGGGGCGACCTGAACCCATTCCATCGCGGGCTTGAGGCAACGCCCGCACGTTTTCTTCGGTGGAACGAAGACCATGCCGCAGGCTGGGCATTTCGTGCCCCAGATCTGGGCCCGTTCCCTCAACTCGCTGAAGAACCGGCTGGCCGTCTCGCCCGCGGTCCAGTTGTACGGCATGCGTATCCGGCCTTTGTAGACCATAGGCTCCACATCGACCATTGTCTTCGCTTGCAAGCTGCATCACCCCCCGTTTTCTAGCGCGCGACGGCGCTCTTTACGCTTGCGATGAGCTCTTTGATCCGCCGACTGTTCGGCAAGGGCTTATCCGGCACGACGACGCGATCGTTCTCCAGCACCTTCCTGGCCAGGGAGACATATTCAGCCGCCTGTTCAGAATCCGGAAACGTCTGGACGACCGTCCGCTTCAGATTCTCGGCCTCCTGCACGTATGGAGAGCGGGGGATATGGTGGATCACGGGCAAGCCAGCTTCGCCGAACACGGTTTCCACGATCTTCCTTTCGTCGGGGACACCACGCATGTTGTCGATGACGCCGGCGATTCCGACCTCTACGCCGCTGTGAGCGACAGCTTGAATGCTCTGGGCAATCTTCATGGCCTGAACGATGGTAGCTAGCTCTCCGTTGGCCACAATGTAAACGCTGCGAGTCAAGCGTAGCGGGTTGGCGAATCCTCCACAAACGGTATCGCCAAGCACATCGTAGATGACGAAGGTGGCGGCCAGATCGTCAATGATGTGGTACTGCTCCAGGTAGCGCAACGCCATTGCCACGCCCTTTCCGGCGCAGCCGCGTCCTGGAGTGGGACCGCCGCACTCGGACCCAAAGAGCCGATTGTCGTAGTCGCGTCCCTGGTAGACCAGCTCCTTCAGCACGTTCCGGTTCACTCTCCCGGTCTCACGGGCGGTATCCAGAATAGTCGGCCGCAACTCACCGCAGATAGTGGCAATGGAGTCCCTCTTAGGATCGCAACCGACCTGGTACACCCGTTCCCCAAACATGACCAGCGCCGCGCTCAGGTTGGACGAAACGGTCGACTTTCCGACACCGCCGGTGCCGTAGATCGAGATCTTTCTGGGACGATCGCGAACGACGATCTCGCCCGGTAGCCGCTGCAGATAGGTAGCGGCCACACCATCGCCGTGGATCGTTTCGACCTTTTGGAACTGCATGAACATGTCAAACAGCTCGTTGTAGTCGAGAAAAGGCCTCGCCTGGATGGTCAACGCATCGTTCCGAACAGTCGTGGCCAGTTCTGTGAAAAGCTGAGCCACCTCATCGTCTGGCATGACCTCGACGAGGGGACCACCCGCGTCCTCGGCTTCGCCGAATAGGCGGGGTGCGCGCGGGATGGTGGCGATGATCGGCACGTTGACTCTCGCCGAGAACTCGGCAAGGACCTCCTCCTCGCGCGGTGTGCCACGCATGTTGGCCACCAATCCGCCCAGCTTTAGCTCTGTCTCACCGGCCCCGACCAACTCGGCCACGGCGCGGACGATGTTGTTGGCAGCGTACAGGGACATCAGTTCCCCGCTCGTTACAACGAAGACCTCTTTGACGCCATCCCCCATGCGCATCGGCGTGGCGAACCCGCCACACACCACGTCGCCGATGACATCGTAGATTACGTAGTTAGCGTCCTTCAGCCCCTCCACGGCATCTTGAAAACGATCCAGACTCTCCAGGGCATTGGTCAGCCCCTGTCCACCACAGCCGATGCCCGGCTCAGGTCCACCGGTCTCCGTGATGATCACGCCATCTCGGGTTCGGTGGATGGCTCGACCGATGTTTCCCTCGTTCAGTCCCTCCGCGCGCCTCAAGTCCAAGATCGTATCGATCTCGACCGTCTTGTACGCATCTACCACGTTGCTTTTCGGAGAGCATCCCACCAGCAACACGTGCTCGCCTTGCCGGGCTAGCGCCACGCTAAGGTTCGTAGCAACGGTGGTCTTGCCGA
This sequence comes from Chloroflexota bacterium, assembly GCA_004297765.1. Classification (GTDB taxonomy): domain Bacteria; phylum Chloroflexota; class Dehalococcoidia; order FW602-bin16; family FW602-bin16; genus FW602-bin16. The sequence goes on from SCTZ01000207.1 coordinate 5,986, forward strand.
CTCCACCTTTTCCATAGAACAGGACGTAGCGTTTGTTTTGCCTCTGCGGTTCCACTGCGGCTCCTCTCCTCGCGGTCTGTTGTCTCTTCCGCCTAGCTCACCCCGGCAGCCTGTTACGAAGCGCTCTCGTTCTCCACAATCGTGGCGACGCCGAGACCGCCACCGCAGCACAGGCTGGCCAATCCGAACCTTCCGCCCTTTCTCATCAACTCGTAGATCAAGGTCACCAGAATGCGCGCGCCGCTGCAGCCAACCGGATGCCCGAGAGCCACGGCGCCGCCATTCACGTTCAGCTTGTCCATAGGTATTTCCAGCTCTTTGACGACGGCCAGGGCCTGCGCGGCGAAGGCCTCGTTGATCTCGAGAAGAGCCAGGTCAGACAGGCTAAGCCCAGCCTTCGCGAGAGCCTTTTTCGTCGCCGGAACGGGGCCGATGCCCATGACACGGGGATCCACACCCGCCGTAGCCCAGGAACGAATGGCCGCAAGGGGACGCAGGCTCAACTGCTGGGCTCTCTTGCGCGTGGTCAGCAGCAGAGCAGCGGCTCCGTCGTTGACACCCGAGGCATTGCCCGCCGTGACCGTGCCGTCCGCCCGAAAAGCGGGACGTAGTTGGGACAGCTTCTCTATGGTCGCATCGGCTCGCGGTCTCTCGTCTTTGGTAACGCGCACGGAGCCCTTCCTTCCGGGAATCTCGACGGCGAAGATCTCTTGATCGAAGCGGCCCGATTCCTGCGCCTCGATGGCTTTTCGGTTGGACCACGCGGCGAACTCGTCGGACTGGCTCCGCGAGATGCTGTACTGCTGGGCTAGGTTCTCGGCCGTCTGGGCGATATCGAAGATGCCCCACAGGTCGGTGGAAACCATTTTCGCGGAGTGACCGAAGTAGTCATACATGACATCCTCGCCCATGCGATGGCCCCAGCGGTGGTCGTATATCAGATAGGGCCCACGACTCATGATCTCGACGCCGCCGGCCACGGCCACGTCGCATTCGCCCAGCTTGAGGAGACGGACGCACTCGTTGACGGCCTCCAGTCCGGAGCCGCACTGGAAGTTGAGCGTGTTTCCCGTGAAGGTCTCGGGCCGTAACCCCGCGTACAACCCGGCCTGCCGGGCCACGTTGGGACCCTCGGAGCTCTGAATCACGTAGCCGAAGGAGATACGATCGACGAGATCAGGCTCGATGCCGGCACGGCGAATCGCCTCTCCCACCGCCAGCGCGGCCAGCCGAGGCACCGGGATATCCTTGAAAGGACCACCAAAATTGGTGAGAGCCGTCCTGGTCCCCGCTACGATGACTACGTCGTCTTCCACTGGTGCACCCCTCTAACAACAGATAGGAAAAGACACACAGGCCATACTAACCGGTCCGTACGTACCTACTGGATAGTCAGTTTAACTTGTGACAAACCCCCTGTCAAGATGTTCGCTGTCTGGATTTCAACCTGTTATGGCCGGCGGCAGAACCCCGGTTTCCGTGAGATTCCGATCACGCCCGCCCGGGAAAGGGGACTGATTAGCTAGATCGCGCTGCGCCGTCTAGAAGCGTGGCTTTGAGGACCTCGTAGACGTCATGCATGCTCGGCGGGCAACCCTTGACCCTGATAGCGTCTTTGCGGTCCTTGTTGCTGAAGATCGGGCACTTCCCGAGGAGGACTACCTGCTTGGAGCTCTCTTTCGCAATGGGCTCCTTTCCCATGCAGATCTCCACATCATCGAACCTGGCCCCTTTGTTTTCGGCGAGGAACTTGTTCAGCGCGGCCGACAGGAGGATACTGCACCCCGAGCACACCGAATTGCCCGGCGTCTCGATCAGGACACCCTCGACTGCATGTTTCCTCACCGGTTCCGGACCCCAATCAAAGGTCCATTCGACCGTTTTTGCCACCCGTTCGATGGACTCCCCACACACGTCCAGGCTCTCGGGATCCACCACACGGCCTATTAGCTGGGCGTAGAGGCCCAGGTGATGCACCGTGCGCGGGTCGATGTCCATGACCAGGCTGCCCACGATGTCCACCGACAGTCGATCTTTCCCGGCTATCACCACGTTGATCGGGACAACATCCCCGCCATAGGGACCGTGCCGCAGACCGTAGGTGCCATCGATGATGGTGAGATGCACAGGGATCTGGGATGCCAGTAGAGCAATCGATTGCTCCAGATCGAGCTTGTCGTGGAACTTCTTGCGCGACGGCAGATCCAGGCAACCCTTAAGATTCTTGAGTCCCAGTGAGACCTTGGTCTGCGCGTGGGTCTTCATGACGGGCATGTTAATAAAGAAATCCGTCTCGAGGGCCCGCGTCGCCACGCGCACGGAGCTGTCGCCCAATTCAACTCTTTCGGACGGGCCCGCGTGGAAGTCCACCAACTCCACGTCATACTTCTGGGCCACGGCCGCGATGCCGGAGGAGCGGAACGCCAGATCGGTATCCAGCGCAAATTCCTCGAGTACAATCGAGCCCTCACCGACGGCGATGCGGGTGCAACCCCGCTCCCTGAGAAGCTGTACCATGCCCTCGATTATGGCCGCGCTAGTGACCGAGCCAGGCTCCGTACCCGACTTGCGGTGTGCACCCACCACAAGATTCGGTTTGATGAGAATCCTGCTGTCGGGACGCAGACCTTCAAAGCCAGCACACAGATCGATGGCCTTTGCCAGCGCATCCCTGGGGTTATCGATCGTGACCAGTCCTACCCTCACAGTCGATCTCCATTTGTTGCTTGGATTGTTGTCAGCAGCGCTGTCGCTACGTCTACTAGGCGACCACATTGAAATACGATACCTGTTCGACCGTATGCGAGCCCATTATGTCATTCTGAGCGCCGCAGCGCGAAGAATCCGCGCCCCGGGGAGATCCTTCGCTGCGGCTCAGGATGACACAAGGGAAGCCTCAGTAAGGTTGGCCGCTCGCAACCACGGTGATCGTCTACTACATATGGAAGCCACCGCTGACATTGATGACGCTTCCGGTTATGTAGGCCGCCTCGTCGCTGGCAAGGAAAGCGACGACGCCGGCTATTTCTTCTGGCTGCGCGAATCGACGCAGTGGAATCTTCTGCAGAATCTGCTCGCGCTTGGCGCGGGAGAAACGAGTGCCCATACCAACATCGACGTACCCGAGTGCGACGGCATTCGCAGTGATGTTGTGCTGTGCGCCCTCGGCTGCGATGGCCCGCGTGAATCCCAGCACCCCCGCCTTGGCCGTCGCGTAGTAGGCTGTACCAGGGATACCCGTCAGCCCTACCACCGACGAAATATTGATAATGCGACCAAAACGCCGCTCTTTCATGCTGCCAAAGACGGCGCGCGTGCAGTTGAACGTCCCATTCAGATGAACGCCGAGGACGGCTGTCCAGTCCGCGAACTGGGCCCGTTCGATCAGCGAATCGATGTTGATCCCGGCGTTGTTCACCAGGATGTCGATCTTGCCCAAGATACGCAACGCTTCTTGAGCAAAGGCGTCGACCTGGGCCGGATCCGACACGTCACCGACGGCCGCGAAACAGCGATGACCGAGCGCGTTGAGCCTGTCAGCCGCCTCTCGCAGTGCGTCGGCACTGTGGGAGTGATCGTTCAGGATGACTGCGGCCCCTCTCTGTGCCAACATCTCCGCCAAGCACAGCCCGAGTCCGCTGCCACTACCGGTGATCAGGCATACCTTTCCTGCGAGACTCAACCGAACCCCCTGTCCTGCATGTGATGATCTCGAAGAACCGCCCGCCGATCTCATCCGGGCTCAACGGTCCCTCGGGGTCGTACCACTGGGTTACCCAGTTGCAGGCGCCAATAATGTTGAGCGCGATCAGCCGGGGGTCGACGCTGGCCAGCAGCCCCTCATTCACGGCCTGTTGAGCCAGATCTTTGACGAGACGGAAGTAAGCCTCTTCCTTCTCTTTGATCTGCCGCTGCCTCTCCTCGGGAAGCTCGAGCTTCTCCTTGAAGAAGACGGTGAAGACCATCCTCTCATCGACCATCAGCTTTACATGCGCCACCACGAGAGCCCTCAGCTTCTCCGCAACCGATAGATTCTCCTGCGTGATGCGCATCATCATGTCGTAGAACTGGGTGCCCGCTCTATCGTAGATCTCGGTCAGGAGATCTTCTTTGCTCGCGAAATAGTGATAGAAGGCACCCTTGGTAATACCCATTTCGTCGACGATGTCCTGAACGGTCGCCGCACGGTAGCCCTTTTCCTTGAAGATCCTCGTGGCTACGTCGAAGAACTCCTCCCTCCGCTGGTCAGCCTGGATGCGGACTCTCCTGAAAGGACCATTCTTAGCAATCATTTGTTCGCTCTCACCTCTGTTCCATCGCTGCGGGCGGCTACTACGCCATTCCCAAAGTGTACCACGCTTGGCTGCGGAACGAAAACCTAGCGCATGCAAGCGATTCTGCCACGCTGGCTCCGGAACTCGGTTTGGGAATCGCGGATGCTGCGCATGAGCACATCACCCCTGATTCCAGTCTACTTGACGCCCAGCAGCTTTGATCCCACCAGAGGCAGGCTATTGAATTCCTTCCCGATCGCGTCGTAGACGGCATTGACGATGGCGGGGGCCGTGGGCGGAGTAATACCCTCTCCGGCCTCCTTCGCGCCGAAGGGCCCCTCCGGATCGTTGCTCTCGATATGTTCGATAGTTACCTCCGGCATCTCCAGAGCCGTCGGTATCTTATAGTCCAGGAACGATGGATTAATGACGCGGCCGTCTTCCAGTATCAGATCTTCCATGAGAGTCCATCCCAAGCCCATGTGGATAGACCCCTCTAGTTGCCCCTCGACAGCCATAGGGTTGATGGCACGGCCGCAGTCGTGCGCGCTGGCCACGTTCAGCACGCGCACCTCGCCTATCTCCGGATCCACCTCAACCTCGACCGCCTGTGCGCCGAAAGTGTACGTGGCGTAGTTAATCTTGTCGGGCGGATCGTAGCCACCATCACCTACCAGCGGCTTACCCTGTCGCCTCAGATAGACGGCGTGAACCAGGTCTCGAAAGGGCATAGCTCGATCAGGGCTGCCTTTCACGAATACCCGGCCGCCGCTTATCTCGATGTCCTCGGCATGTGCTTCGAATAACTCGGCAGCCTCCTCCAGAAGCTTCTGTTTGAGGTCTGCCACAGCAGCTTTGGCTGCGTTCCCGGCGAAAACCGTCTCGCGACTGGAATAGTTACCCATATCGATAGGCGTCACGTCGGTATCGGCCCGCGCCAGCTTGACATCCGCCACGGTCACCCCCATCTCCTCGGCCGCTATCTGGCACAGCAGGCTATCGGAGCCCTGGCCGGTATCCGCCGCGCCCGATAGAAGCCGGATGGAGCCGTCCTCGTTCAACTTGGCGACGGCCGCCGAGTAGACGGGCAAATCCGGCCGCTGGCGAAAGCCCGTCCCTGAGGGGAAACCGGTGCAGGCGATGCCGATGCCCCGATTGGGGGGCAGCTTGCCGCGTTTCTCTCGCCAGCCAGACTTCTCCGCCACTGCCCGCAGGCATTCGTCGAGTCCGCAGCTTCTGATCTTGAAGCCGTTCAGTGTCACATCGCCGGTCTTTAGCGTATTCCGCAGCCGGAGATCCAGGGGATCCATCCCAAGATCCGCGGCCAGGCGATCCATCTGCAGCTCACTGGCGAAGTGGGACTGTGGAGCGCCATGCCCGCGCATGGCGCTACTGACAGGATTGTTCGTGTAGAACCGGAGTCCCTCGTATTTGAAGGTGCCGTAGCGGTAGGTCAGGTTCAGGAAGATGCCACACAGCAGCACCGTGGCGGGGCCGAAACCATTGTAGGCGCCCCCGTCCAGGACGCAGCGGGCTTCGCGGGCCAGGATCAGACCATCCTTGGAGACGCCGGTCTTGAGCTCGACGGTTACGGGATGGCGACGGCGCGTGGCGACGAACTCCTCCTCCCGGGTGTAGGCGATCCGCACGGGCCGGGCCGACTTGCGCGAGAGCAGCGCAGCGCAGAACTCAAAAGAGAACATCCCGTCGGCCTTGCCCCCGAACCCTCCACCAACGTACGGCAAGATCACGCGTACGTCGCTGGCTGGAACTCCGAGGGCTAAGGCCAGGTCGCTTTTCACGAAGTAGGGGACCTGGGTCGAGGTCCAGATCGTCAGCTTCCCGGCGCCATCGAAGCTGGCCAGGCAGGCGCGCGGTTCCATAGGCGCGTGCGCCTGGCCGTGGGTGTTGAACCGATCTTCGCGCACGTGATAAGACTCGGCGAAGGCTTTCTCCAGGTCGCCGTATTCCAACGCGATGCGGCGAGATAAGTTGCCGGGCGCGTGCTCGTGGATCTGGGGCGCGTCCGGCGCTATGGCTTGCTCGACGCTGAGCACGGCCGGTAGCTCCTCATACTCCACATGAATCAGGCCCAGCGCTTCCTCCGCCACATCCTCGTCCGTGGCCGCCACGGCGGCCACCTCGTCGCCCACGTAGCGTACCTTATCGACCGCCAGACCGGGTTGGTCCATGAACCGCTCACGGAACCGCAGTGGCCCAATCTTCACGCCGAGGGTGTCACGGCCCGTTACGACCGCTTTGACGCCGGGCATACGCTCCGCTCGGCTAGTGTCGATATGGAGGATGCGCGCGTGTGGCAGAGGGCTACGCAGGATCTTCCCGTACAGCATGCGCGGAAGACTGAGGTCGCCCGCGTACTGGGCCTCGCCCGTGACCTTCACGAAGCTGTCCGACCGGGCGATGCGCTGTCCTATCGTCGAGTACTCTCCCATCAGTGCTATTCCTCCGTAGCTGGACCGCTTAGTACGTCGTTCCGTAAGTCAGTACCACACTGCGGAGACGGCGCAGTTGGACCGCCGCCGTAGACCGCCGCGGTTTCCGAAACCGCAGCGGTCTTTTCCGACAGGCTACCGCACTTGTGGAACGACGCACTTAGAGCTGATAACTGCTTACAACTGCACGTTGGTCGGATTCTTGAGGCGGTCGGCCGGGAGATGCCTGAACTCGGGGCCGATGTACTTCGAGCCCAACTCCTCCGGAATAATGCGTAGCGGCACGCCATCCTCGATCTCTTCGATGACATGGGCGATGATGCCAGGCATGTAAGCCAGAACCGCTACGCCGACCATCTCCATGGGCTTCAAGCCCATCTCGTTCATCACGCAGGCCATCGCCCCATCGGCGTTCAAGCAAAGATTCCTGCCCGTGATCCGGTTGTACGCCTCGTGGATCGCCGCGTACAACTGGCTCTTCTCGCCCCAGTAGTCGTTGTCCTTGGCTAGCTCGATCAAACGCGCCGCCCGCGGGTCGAACTCTTTGTGCGTGGGATGCCCCATGCCGGGCATCTGCTTCCTTTGCTCCGCGTACTCCCCGGCTACACGCTCCGCCATCTGCTCGATGGTCAGTCCCTCTGCCTTCATGCGGTCGTAGGACTCATTGATCAGGTTGGCCGACTCCTGAGGAGACCAGGTGTTCCGACCGGCCGTCAAGATGGAGCCGGCGATTCCCGGAACCGGAGAGTCAGGGAACGCCGAGGCGATGAAGCGCCCAGTCACAACCGTCGAGGTGATGAACTGGTGGTCGATGACGCAGCACAGCACCGCGTCGAGCATCTTGGCCACCGTCGGTGTCGGTAGCTCGCCTTTCAAGGTAAGATAGAGCGTCTCGGCAAACGTCAAGTTCCCACAGATCTCGGGAAGCGGATAGCCACGGATCAGAATCCTGTGGGCAGGAGCCTGGCTGATCTCCGTCCGCCAGTAGTCGCTCCAATCGTTGCTCTTGAGATACTGCCCGACGTTTCTTTTCTTCTTGGAGTTGTTCTGCGACATGCGTCCACCTACCTTAGATTTAGATTTAGTATTACCTGCGGCTCTTGCGTGTGAATTGAGCCACTGCCTCAAGATGAGCCGCACTCTGGGAAAGTCCCATCTGCGCCGCCGCCTCGTACGCGAGGGCGGCCTTCAGGTCCATCTCCAGCGACCCATTTGCACCGAGCTTGGTTAGCTGCATAGCCTCAGCCGGTTTCCGGGCCAGCTCTGTGGCGAGCTGCAGAGCTGCCTCCTGGAGGTCAGCGGCCGGCACCACCTTGGTCGCCAGGCCGAGCCGCAGTGCTTCCGCCGCGTCAATGCTCTGGCCGCGCATCATCAGTTCCTTTGCCTTTGCCAGCCCAACAAGCCTGGGGAGGAAGTACGCGGTGCCGGTGTCCGGAACGAAACCCACGTTGATGAAGGCGAAGACGACCTTGGCGTCCTCGCTGAGCACCCGGAAGTCGGCAGCGAGAGAGATACCGCATCCTCCACCTGCCGCTACTCCATTAATCGCGACCACCACCGGTTTGGGCAGGCTGTAGAGCTCGGTAGCCAGTTGCCCCACTCTCAGCATGTCGGAGAGTACGTCCACCACCTCGCGTCGCGAGCCATCACCCATGTCACCGATGTCCCAGCCGGCGCAAAACGCGCGGCCCGCTCCGTTGATGACAAGACTGCGAATCGATTGCGACAGCCTCACGATGTCCAGCGCCTGATGGATCTCATCCAGCATCTCCGCGTTCAGGCTGTTGAGAACTTCCGGACGATTGAGCGTTAGAACGGCCACTTCGCCGTCGCTGAAGGTAATGTACTCATACTCCGCCATGAAACTTATGCCTCCTCTTAGTCCACCTCAGACAGATCTCCTAGGTAAGCCTGGATGACACGCTCGTTGCTCTGCACTTCCTGCGCTGAGCCCTCGGCAATCACGGTGCCGAACTCCAGCGCGATGACCCGATCGGAAACCCCCGTGACCAGACGCATGTCATGCTCCACGAACAGCACCGTGATCCCGAACCGACGAATAGTTAGCAGGATTTCCTTGAGCAAGTCCGTCTCAGCCTCGTTCAAGCCAGCCGCCGGCTCGTCGAGAATGAGCAACCGTGGCTGGCTTGCCAGGGCTCGCGCCAACTCCAACAAACGCTGATCGCCGTGTGGCAAAGAGCCCGCGGAAGCGTATCGAACGCTTTCCAATCCGACGAATCTCAAGAGCTCCAGGGCCTCCTGCCGAACCTGGGATTCCTCCCACCGCAGTCCCGGCAACCGCAAGGCGCTCGACAAGAGTCCCGTCCGGGTCCTGCAATAACGGCCTGCCATCACGTTTTCCAACACATTCATCTCGCCGAATACTCGTGGCGTCTGGAACGTCCTCTGTATGCCGAGGTCCGCGATGCCGTCGGCACCAAGTCCGGTAATGCTTCGTCCCAGATAGCTGATATGCCCGCTGCCAGCCCGTGCGACACCCGTAATAACGTTCAGCAGAGTGGTCTTGCCCGCGCCGTTTGGTCCGATCAAGGCCGTGATGCTGCCCTCGCTCACCGTCATTTCCACACCGTTCAGCGCTTTCAGCCCACCAAACCCCTTCTCGAGGCTCTGAACCATGAGCAACGGCGTCCCCGGACGAGATCCGTTCGCCCCCAAGCTGCGACGAGCAAAGGTCGGGAACTCGCCCATCTGCCGTAGCGCACCATCCGCGGCCCCGTTTCCATGGACTGTCTCGGTTCCCGAGCCAAACAGCCTTCGGGCCAGGTTACCCAGCGCGGCAAGAATTCCGTTGGGCATGAAGATCAACACCAGTGCGAACAGCACGCCGTACACGATAGGCTTGTAATCGGCGAACACTCCCAGGAGATAGGGAAGTGACACGATAAACGATGCCCCAATCACGGTGCCCCAGGCCAACGCCGCACCGCCAAACAGCACGATGAGCAGTTGGTTCAACGCAAGGTCGAGGGTGAAGTACTCCGGGACGATGTATCTTATGTAATGCGCCATTAGTGTCCCGGCGACGGAGGCACACCCGGCAGCGAGCATGAAGGCCTGCACTCTATGAAAAGCAACTTTCATCCCCAGGCACTCGGCAGCGGTCGAGTCGTCTTTGCTGGCGAGCATGGCGCGACCGATGCGCGAGTGTGCGATATTCTGTGCGAGTACGACCAAGAGGCCCAGCACGAACCAAGTTAGGAGATAATACTCCGGGCGCTCCAGCTTGCTGCCGATAGCGATGGGCGGGATGTCCCACAGCCCAGCTCCTCCACCAGTTATCGGGGAGATGGCTCCCACGAAGGCGTACACGATAGTCCCGAAAGCAAGCGTCGCGATAGCGAGATAGAACCCCTTCAACCGAGCCACAGACGTACCTACCAGCACGGCCACCAGTGAGTTAACCAGAAGAGCACACACGAAAGCCAGCCACACGGGTAACCCCAGACGTACCGTCAGCACGCCCGAGACGTACGCGCCGATGGCCATGAACCCGTTCTGCCCAAGGCTCAGCTGTCCGGTCAGTCCGAACAGAATATGCAGCCCCACGGCCGCAATGGCAGCAAAGCCAATCGATACGAAGATGTCGAGCAGGAAAGACTCACGCAGTAGGGCGTACACCGCGACCACGAAAATGGCATAGACAACAATCGGCCACCGTCCACGCAGCCCAACGGCCCATCTCCGACGCGGCAAAGGCATCACTGAAATCGCCCGCTCGGTCATCTCGGTCAGCTCTCTTGGTTCTCGCTCAAGCTTGTTGTGCGCCAAGGATCCCTCCTCGCCGAACGTAGAGGAGCAAGATGATGATGGCAAAGGCAAAGACATCTTTGTATAGCGATGAAATCAACCCTGCCGCCAACATCTCGGCTATTCCCAGTACCAGCCCCCCGACGATAGGGCCGGATATGTTGTCGAAACCGCCCAGCACCGCGGCGATCATCCCTTTTATGGTCAGCCGAACGCCGTAGTCAAAGCTCATGTTGGTGATCGGTGCCACCAACAGCCCGGCAACCGCAGCCAGACTTGCACCAATGATAAACGAGAAAGCCACGATGATACGGGGATCGATACCCATAAGGCTGGCAGTAGAAGGGCTCTCCGCTACGGCCGTCATGGCCCGGCCCGCATTGGTTCTCTCGAGAAACAAATGCAGGAGCACCACAAGCACCGCGGTCAGACCGATGATCCAGAGGCTCTGGACCTGGATCGTGGCTCCAGCGACGTTGATGACCGATTCCTTCGAGAGCGTCGGGAACGGGATCGCGCTCTTGCCCCAGAGCAGCATGATCACACCCTGCAAAGCAATGGCCGCGGCAAGAGTGACCAGACTTACAGACCAGGGCTGGAGGAATCGTATTGGGTTCACCACCGTCCTCTCGAAAACCAGACCTAGCCCACAGGCAAAGAGGATTGCGACCAGGATCACGACCGGCAGCGGCCATCCCGTCCAGCCGATCACGCTCGCGGCGAACAACACCGCAAAAACCGAGAGTTCTCCCTGGGCAAAGTTGATAATTCCACTTGTCCGATGGATGAGCGTGAGCCCCACCCCGAGCATGGCGTAGATGCTACCCACAGTTAGTCCACCAAATAGCATCTGCAGATAAGCGCTCTCCATTTTTCCCGTCCTCAGCGCGACAGTAGGAGCGGGACCGGGCTCGTTCGCTGGCCCGGTCCCGCGATATTCGTTGCTACTTCACAAAGTCTAGCAACTGGACCTTCTTGTCCTTGATGGTGACCATGACGTAGGACTCGACCGGAGTGCCGACGTGATCCTCCGGGGTCCGGCTCCAGATTCCCGCGGCACCCTGCAACCCCTTCTGACCAGTCTCGATAGCGGCCTTGATCTTCTCGCGATCCGGTCCCACCGCTTTCAGGGCCTCCGCCACCGGAAGCAATGTATCGTAGCCGACCGCAGTCGATAGGGTCCAGGTCTTGCCCGTTGTCTTCTCAAACTCTGCCGCCGCCTTACCTGTCGCATCCTTCTGCGGATCCGATGCAGGGAGCTGGTCCCAGATGATAGCCTTTGGCGAAGCGTAGAACACCGCGTCGCCCGCGTCACCAACCAGATCAATAAACTCGGGCGTGATCGAGTTGCCATAGGCAACTACTGGCAAACCGAGGTTCATCTGTTTGATATTCTTGGCCGCGGTCGCGATGGCCGCGCCACTGGTGGCGAGCAGGATACCACCCGGATTCCCACTCTTTAGTTTGGCTAGCTGGGTGGATACGTCTTTGTCCGTGGGCTCGAAGCTCTCGAAGCCCACCATCTTCAGTTTGTCCCCCAATGCCTTGTTCTGCTGTGGAAGAGCCGTGTCTTTGCTCCATTGCCCAATGCCGTCGTTGCTGGCAAGGACACCGAAGGTGGTGGCGTTCTTCTTTGTCAGCAGGTACCACAGATCAGCGTAGACACTAAGGTCGCCGCTCGGATACGAGGCGAAGGCGTATTTCTTGCCAACGGGGGCGAGCCCCATCGCGGCAACCATCGGAACGCGGGCCTCCTCGACCACCGGAATCACGGGCGTCGCAACAGCCAGTGATTCAAGACCGATTAGGGCAACGACCTTGTCCTTCTCGATGAGTTGCTTGGCAAAGCTTACAGCTATGTCGGGCTTCGATTCGATGTCGTGATAGATCAGCTCGAGCTTGTGTCCGTTGATGCCACCCGCGGCGTTGATCTTATTTGCGAGGAACTGGATCCCTTCGAGCTCCCGGGTGCCCATCAAGGCCAGTCCCCCGGTTTTCGACAGCAGCACGCCGATCTTGTAAGGCTCAGCACTGGTGCTCGCGGCCGGCTGTTGGCTCTGGCTCGATTGGCTCGGCTGAGTCGACTGACTCGGCTTGCTCGCCTGACCTGATGCTTGTGGCTGTGTCCCCTGGCTCCCACCGCACCCGGTGAGAACAAGTGCCAGGATCAGCAAGCCCGCCAGTGTTGCCGTGACGAGGTGGCTCTTCATAGTCTGCCTCCGTTCTCTCCTGTTCCTTTTTCTATCGCAGTGGCCCGCGGGTCTTCCGCGCTTGGGGCCGTCCTCTCGCCAAGAAACGCCTCTACGACCTCCGCGTCTTGCTGTAAGCCGCGGCTATCACCCCCCTTCACGATCTTTCCCAGCCTCATGACGAGCCCGCGGTTCGACACATCCAATGCGGCCCGAACATTCTGTTCCACCAGGATCACCGGTCCGTTCTCGCTCAGGTCTCGGATGCGGCGGAAGATCTCGCGAACAAAGATCGGCGCGAGCCCCAGTGAGGGCTCGTCCAGAAGGATCGCCTTGGGCCGAGCCATGATGGCCCGCCCAATAGCAAGCATCTGCTGTTCGCCGCCGCTCAAGGTCCCCGCATTTTGCCTCGTTCTCTCTCTCAGCCGCGGGAACATGTCGAACACCCGGTCCAGGTCACTCTTGATCTGCTTGCTGCCCTGCTTTCTCTGCCGGTAGGCGCCCATGATCAGGTTGTCGTATACGGTCAGAGAAGAGAACACTTGCCTGCCCTCTGGCACCTGTACAAGCCCCAATTGCGCAATCTTGGCCGGATGCATTGCGGTGATATCTTGGCCGCAGAACTTGATCCGTCCCGCGGCCGGGCGCAGCAGTCCGGAGATAGTCTGCAACAGCGTTGTCTTGCCGGCCCCGTTGGAGCCGATGATGGATAAGACCTCCCCCTCGTCGAGTGTGAAGGTCATGCCGTGCAGGACTTTCACCTTGCCATAGCTGGCGCTGAGATCTTCGATTTCAAGGATATGGTCCATCACACCCTGCCCTTCTTCGTCCTTAGTGGTGCATCCACCCAGTCCTTTGCGCCTTCGTAGTGGCGGACCGCCGTGTCCGCCAGGGGTGGGGTAGGGCGCGCCCCCCACCCCTGGCGGACAGTCTCCGAAGGCGACTCGCCTCTCGCCACAGGCGAGTCGCCTTCGGAGACTGGCGAGAGCCGTCCGCCACTACGGATGTCGACTAGAGTTGGCGGATGCACCACTTGGTGACCTTGCGGAGCCATGCCCCGGCGTAAAGCCACCAGCAGTTAGAACGCGACCGAGGACGCGCCTTTCAGCCCCAGGATGGTTCTGGCTTCCTCCGGGGTGGCGATCTCTCGCCCCAGAGCTAGGGCCATGGACTTTGCTTTAGCCACTAGCTCGCCGTTGCTCCTGGCGAGCACGCCTTTTTCCACGAACAGGTTGTCCTCCATCCCGACCCTGACGTTCCCGCCCAGCAGAATCCCCTGCGCGCACATGTTGAACTCCGCGGGATAGCCGATGCCGATCACCGACCACGTGTAGTTGTCACCGCCCAGCAACCGATCCGCGGTCTTCTTCAGGTAGACAAGATCCTCCGGATGGGACCCGATGCCGCCGAGCACCCCCATCACGAACTGCATGTGAACGGGGAGATCGAGAAGTCCCTGTCGCACCAGGTACGCGGCCGTGTAGAGATGATTGCTGTCGAAGATCTCTACCTCTGGCTTGGTTCCATGCTGTCGCATGGTCTGGGAGATGTACTCCAAATCGGCGAACGTGTTCTTGAACACGAAGTCCCTGGTGCCTTCGAGATACGGCTTCTCCCAGTCGAACCTCCACTCCTTGATCCGCGCCGCGGCTGGAAACAGACCGAAGTTCATCGAGCCGGTCGTGAACGAGGCCATCTCCGGACGCAGCGCGGGAACCACCGAGGCCCGTTCCTGCACCGTCATGCCCACACCACCGCCGGTCGTGACGCAGACGATCGCGTCGCACTTCTGGCGAATTAGCGCGGCCGTCTCCCTGTAGATTCCCAGGTCGGACGTGGGTCTGCCCGTGGCTGGCTCTCGCGCGTGCAGATGAACGATGGCAGCCCCTGCCTCGCTAGCTCGCGCCGCGTCGTCGGAAATCTGCTCGGGCGTTATAGGCAGATACGGCGATTGGCTGGGAACAATAGTGCCCGTGACTGCCGCTGTGATAATCAGCTTGTCCATCGCATCCTCACCCGCTATCGCCGAGCCATCATGATCGGCCAGGACCCTTCACCAACGAGCACATCGTTCTGGTTATACGTCCGAGTGCGGAACACGACGACCCCCCTATCTGGTTTCGTCGTGGAGGGTCGCGCCTCGGCGATTTCCACGGCCACCCGGATCGTGTCGCCAATGAGAACCGGTCCGAGGAATTTGTATTGCATGTCGAGCAGGGCCATCGATGTGCCGTCCAGGATCCCGGTTCGGAACAGCAGACCGATGGTCGCCGACGCGATCAACGGGCCGTGCGCGAGCCTTTCTTTGAAAATAGTCTTGCTGGCATGCACGGCATCCGTGTGCGGCGGGTTCCAATCCGCCGAGATCCACGCGAAGGTAACCACGTCGGTCTCGGTGATCGTCCTGGCGGGTGTCACAAACACCTCGCCCACCTTGAACTCTTCGAAGTACTTTCCGATCGGCTTGTACTCTGGTATAGTGCTCACCGGCGCCACCTCCTTCTGCCTTTATGCCTTTACCCTGCGTCGTATCTCTTCGCCTTCTTTCGTAACCGGTATCTCTACCGCATCGTCCACCTTGATCTCCTGGCGCAGGATGAACTTCTGAATGCGCAACGACGGCGTCTTCGGCAACCTGTCGCGGTAGATCCAATACCGAGGAACCTTGTAGTACGCCAGCCTCTCCTTGCACCACGCGACCAGTTCCTCCGGCTCGGGCGGGATCACCCCGGGACGCAGAACCACGGCCGCCAGGATCTCCTCCTCCGCCAGGTCTGAGGGCACCGCGATGCAGGCCGCTTCCAGCACCTTGGGATGGGCGCCGATGATATCCTGCACCTCGAAGCTGGAGATCACTTTGCCCCGGCGTCGAATTACATCCTTCTTCCTGTCGGTGAACCAGACGAAGCCATCCTCGTCCATGCGGCCGTTGTCGCCGGTATGGAGCCAACCGCCCTTCAAGGCCTGCTCCGTGGCTTCCGGATTCTTGAAGTAACCCAACATGATGCTTGGCGCGCGCACGCAGATCTCGCCCACCTCGCCGAGCGGAACCTCGTTGTCGTCATCGTCCACGATCTTGGTATCGGAGAACTCGTACGGAAGCCCCAGAGAGCCGGGCTTTCTGATGGGTGGGTAATTAATGTAGACTCGACCGCACTCCGTCTGGCCGAGACCGTCGTAGATCGTCGTGTTGAAGCGTTTCTCGAACGCCTCCAGAATGCGCCCAGGCGTCATGAAAGCCCAGATCATGCGGACGGAGTGATCCCTGTCACGCGGATCGGGCGGTTGGTTGAACAGCATAGCCGGAATGGCCCCCACCGCGTAGACGATGGTGGCCTGGTACCGCCGAGCCTGCTCCCAGAAGTTGGTGGCGCTGAAACGGCTAATCACGGCACAAGGCAGCCCCATATAGAGCGCCCCCATGATCCCATGCCACAGGGCTACGCCATGGAAGAGAGGCGTTATCAGCATGATCCTGTCACGCGGGCTCAGGCGGTAGGACCAGTCGGTGATGGCCCCAAAGACCACCTTGTAGCGATGGCTGATCAGCGCCCCCTTGGGAAAACCCGTGGAGCCCGAGGTGTAGATCAATCCGGCCGGATCGTCCACGTCGAGTGCGACGTTGGGATACCGCAGCGAGGACTTCTCCACGAAGTCGTCGTAGCTTATCACGCCCTGGACGTCGGATCCGCCTATGCAGACGATGCTTCTGCCAGGTCCGAGCTTCCATACCTCCAGAATATGCGGAAGCAAATCGGTTTTCGTGATGATGACATTGGTCTCCGCATGCTCCAGAACGTAGGCCAGCTCTTTGCCACGGAAATCGATGTTGACGGGTAGCTCGACCGCCCCGGATGTGACCACCCCAAAGAACGCGAAAACGTGCTCAGGGCAGTTGGGGAGGATCACCGCCACTCGGTCGCCCTTTTTCACGCCAAGAGAAATGAGTCCGTTGGCGATCCGATTGGCAGACTCGAACACTTGACGGAACGTCCAACTATCATCCTCGAAGAGAATGTACGGCATATCGCCGCATTCAGTCGCCTTTTGTCTGAGAAGCTCCGGGACAGTGATATAGTTGAAACCCGGGACCACCTTGACCAAACCTGGGTACGCCAGCGAAGTCTTCATGCCTATCGCCCCCTGATGTTTTCGGTACACGAAGCGACCCGACAGTATGGGCAGCAGATGCCTCGTGTACGGTTCAGCCAGGACATTCCGTATTCGAACAGCACGACGCCGCTAAGACTGCTGCATCATGCTAGAGAGCATCAGCCCCAATCTCTTCGAGGGACCGCCCTTTTGTTTCCTCACCCAGAATTGCGACTCCCAGTGCGCCAACACACAGCATCGACGAAAACATGATGAAGACGGCTCCGTAGCCGACGCTCCAAGAGCTGATGGCGAGGGTCATGGCACCTGGCACGATGATCGAGCCGATTCGCCCGAACGCGGAAGCCGATCCAGCGCCTGTGCCTCGAACTCTGGTTGGAAATAGCTCAGCAGTATAGCTGACCATGACACCGCGCGCAACAGCAATGGCAAGCGATAGCACGCTCCCCCAAAGCAAGATCTCGACAGGCGAGGCCACCCCGCCAAACAGGTAGGCCGCTATGCCGCCAACGAGCAGAGTGGGAACGAGAACGTATTTGCGCCCCACAATGTCCACCAGGACAGCAGCCGCAATCAGGGACGGGATCTGCACTGCCGTGAAGATCAGCATGTATTGAATGCTGCGCATGATCTCCAGACCGCTGACCGCCAGCAACGTCGGCAGCCACACGAAAACCCCATACGAGGCGTAAACGACCACGAACCACAGCAGCCAGGTGCAGGCCGTCCGCCGCGCCAGCGGGCCCGACCACAACTCTCCAAGACTGGCAATGAGACCTCTGTTCTGGGCAGAGGGCTGGCCTAGCACGCCCTCGATGTTTACCCCGTAGGTCGCCTGGATATGCGACAGGAACTGCCGCGCCTCATCGAGTCGTCCGCGCGCGGCGAGGTAGCGTGGTGACTCGGGCATGACCCTTTTCTGTACCAGCACCCACAGCCATGGGATGCCGCCAAAGACGAGTGCCAGACGCCAGCCGAAGGCAGGCAGTAGTACCAGGGAGCCAAGGGCCGCCATTATGGCGCCCACTCCGTAGAAGCCCTCTACAGCAGTCACGAGCTTCCCGCGGCTCTTGGCCGGAGCGAACTCGCTCACGAACGCGCCCACAACAGGAGCGACGCCACCGATGCCAAAGCCGGCAATCAACTGAAAAGCGGCCAAGGATATCCAATCCCATGACACCGCTCCCAGCACGGTGCCCAGCGCCATCAAGAACAAGGCTAGACGCAGACTGGAGCGTCGTCCAATCCTATCAGCGAGATTGCCCAGGACGATACTGCCGCAGAGCGCCCCTACGGCCGCCGTTATCGCGATTACCGCGATATGGATCGGCTGTAAACCCCACTCGGCGACAAGTTGGGCCAGCGCAAAGCTCAATACGCCTTGATCAACCGCCACCAGAAGGGTCGCCACTCCAGCGAGCGACGTGATCTTCCAATGGAATCGCGTAAGCGGTGTTCCCATGACAACCGACGGTGAAGCCACGTCTCTCCCCCTCAACCGTTCGCTACGCGGAATGCGTTGCGATGCCGACGCACCACAGCGCACTCCGCCCGGAGGCACGGGCCTTACAACTCGATCTGAGCCGGGTTTATCGCGCCGTATTTCGCCTTGTTGACGGTGATTTCGATCGCTTCGGGAACCTTATCCAGTCCCTTGACCACGTGCGTGAGCATTGGCTTCACAGACAACTGCCCGGCGGCCAGCATACGCATCGTATGCTCCATCAATCTACGCGAGCCAATCCCGGGGAATATCAACCGTATGCTCTTCACTCTGCACCTGTCGTAGTTGAGTTCGCCCTTGGTCCCCAGATGAGCCACCTGCACGATTTTGCCCTTGGCCCGAACCATGTCTGTGGCCTGATGGATAGCGGCAAAACCGACCGCCCCTCCACCCGCCGCCTCGAAGACAACGTCGGGTCCGGCCCCGTTGGTCAAATCCAGCACCGCATCGACCGGATCGACCGTCCGAGAATCAACCAACTCGTCCGCGCCCAGTTGCTTTGCGAGCGCGAGGGCCTCGGCACGCACATCCAGCGCGATGATCTTGCCCGCGCCGGACGCCCGCGCACCTTGGATACAGCCCAATCCCATTGAACCGGCGCCGATCACGACGCATGTGTCCCCCAGCTCGAGCTCGGCGCTAGCCACCGCCTCGATCGATTCGCTCAGGGGCTGGACGCCGGCCGCCTCGTGGTCGGACACCGCGGGCAGGACCCTGGTGAGCACGTCGGCCGGCAAGACGGCATACTCGGCCAGACAGCCGGGAAGATGGAATCCGACGGTGCTGCGACTTGCGCAGAGGTCCGGACGTCCGTCGAGACAGTTCCCACATTTATGGCAGACCACCATATTGCTGGCACAGACCCGATCGCCCACCTCCAGCCGCTCCACCCCCGCGCCAACCTCGACGACCGTGGCGCAGAACTCGTGACCAAACAACTGCATCGGCTGCCCTTCGGCAAAGCGGGTCCGCAGGAACTCGTAGTTGATGCTGCGCAGCCCTCTGGCGAGGAGCGCCTCGGTGAGGCTGAGCTGCACCACGCTGGTCTTGAGCAGGACCCAGCCCGGCTGCACTGCCGGGACTGGGACCTCGTCCAGTCGCGCATCGTTGAATCCGTACCATCTCCAGGCTCGCATTAGCATCAAAGCTTCTCCGTTTCTCTCTCGCGTGGCCAGGGCCTAGCTCCCCCGGCCATGGGAGGAAAGAGAGCGATCTCGCTTCCCGGCTGCAAGACATGGTTGATGTCCACTTGTTTGCCATGAACTACAATGATGCCAGCCTGAGCCGCAGGGATATGCAGCTTGCTCAGCAGAGTGCTGATAGAGCTTCCTTCTTCTAGCTCCACCTGGAACGGCTCGGCACCTCTGGGTTCAGGTCCGAGTTTTCTGAGGGTCGCGTATAGCCTCACCTCTACTGACAACATAAGCCTGTCCTCGACTTCACGAGATGATCACCGTACGCTCGCCATGATCTTGCCTAGATCAAGAGGGTTCCTGGCCAGGGAGTTCTTCCATTTCTGCACGTTGACTTGCTGTCGCATCAAGGAAAGGAGCAGCCCGCAGTCATCGGTCTTTCCTATCAGCACCGCCCCCACGATTCTGTTGTCCTGAAGCACGATTCTGCGGTAGACCTTCGACCGCGGCTCTTTCAGCGTGAATTCCTCGTGGTTCTCCTGAGCGCGTGAAACTCCCATGGAGGCCACCGATATCCCCTGCACGTCAAGCACGTTTCTGCTCACTCCGCCGTCGAACGCCAGGGTTCCCCCGGCCATGTTGGTTCCGGCTACCTTCCCTTGCTCCACGGCGGTGGGCCAGATACCATGCACGGTCCGCTCACCGGTCAGGAAATCCTGGCTTTCGGCCACATCTCCGGCTGCGTAGACGTTGGGGACATTGGTACGCATAGCCGCGTCGACCAGAATGCCACGGTCGGTGGCGATGCCGGACCCCTTCACGGCATCCAGGTTGGGCTCAGCGCCCGTCGCCACAATGATCAGGTCAGCCGTGAGCGCCTGCCCGTTCTGCAGGATTACTTGCTTCCGACCATCTGCCGCCACACTGATCTCTTGGATATTGCTCCCTTTGATGATGCGGATGTCCCCCTTGGATAAGACGTTCTCCTCCAGGAATAGCCCCCCTTCAGGGTCCACGATACGCCGCAGTATCTGGTCTCCGCGCAGAAGCAAAGTGAGCCGGCGCCCGTTGCCTTCCAGGCACTTGATGGCTTGAAATGCCACCAGACCCGCGCCATAGATGAGGACGTCCTTTGCCTGAGCGGCCTTGGCGCGGATCCGTGTCGCATCATCCAATGTCCACATCGTAAGAACGCCCTCCTGGTCGATGCCACGCACCTGCGGGCGCAGGGGACGAGCGCCTGTCGCGATTAACAGTTTGTCGTATGGCACCTTCAAGCCATTGACCCTGACTACCTGCGCCTGAGTATCGACACCATCCACCTTGGCCCCAAGGATGGTTTGGACGCCCATCTGCTCGAAGTGCTTCGGTCTCCGCGTAAAGAGAAGATCCTCTGGCATGTCACCGGATATGAGGTAGGGGAGCAACATCTTCGAGTATGCTGCTCCCGGATCCTCGGAAACGAGCGTAATGGCAGCGCGAGAATCGATGCCGCGAATAGCCTGAATGGCGCGTAGCCCAGCCGGTCCGCTTCCGACCATCACATGCTTCGGACGAGAACCTTGTGTCGTGCTATCTAGCTCTGGCACTTCGGCGTTACCCCCTTTACGAGGAGTCACAATCAACTATTCAATCCCAACTCTACCAACTTGGCGGGCGTTGGTCGGCCTTCCGGGTCCCAGCCACGAGCCGCGTAGTACTCTGGCAGCATCTCGCTCAACTTCGAAACCTGTCCCGCGGTGGGGCCAGCCGGAATAGGCTCCTCCAGGAGTCGCTTTGGCAGGGTGTCGCCTTCCATGGTGAAGCCGGCCCGAAGATTAAAGAGGCGTTCGATATTCCAGATCCGCTCGCCGGCCAGTACTACGCTCGGCACCGTGTAGCCCGCTCCAGTGGCTGCCTCGAGCAGTGCCGCCATATCGTCGGGCCCAAGTCCGAGAGAATAGAACAGACATGTTGGGATGGAATCGATCACCGCGATTAGATCCTGAAATATCTTGGTGAGCATCCCTTTGCCCTCGGCGGCGGTGGGATCGACCTTCATCGGTACACCGAAGGTCTCCGCGCCGTTCGTGTAGCCCTTGGAGTGATCTCCGCCGCGGTTCGACGTGGCCGCGTGCAATCCCATGCCCTGGAGGGCGCGAAGATCATAGGCTGCCAGTTCCTGGCCTTTTACCGTCATGGACAATTCAGGCCGCCCGTACTTCTTCGCCATACGGGCGGAGCCTTCCGCCAATATGTCTCCGAATCCCTCGCGGGCCGCGGTTTTCTCCACCATGGTGACCATGGCCTCCGCGCTGCCAAAGGTCAGCGGAATGCCCGCCTCCTCGACAGTAATAAGGCCCTTCTCGTACAACTCCATGGCACAGGCGATCGTAAGCCCCATCGAGATAGTGTCGAGCCCAAGATCGTTGCATAGGTTGTTAGCTTTCAGAACGGCCGGGAGATCATCCACTCCACAGGCCGCGCCCAGGGCCCAGAGGTTTTCATACTCGGGTCCTTCGGCCGCGCCCTTGTACCTGCTATCGTTTGTTCGATACACCGGCGAGCATCCGACAGGACAGGAAATGCAGCCCTTATGCCGCACAACGAATTGGTCATGCAGGACTTCGCCGCTGATGCCCTCGGCCTTCGGAAAATTGCCCTGCTGGAAGTTGTTGCTGGGGAAGCTTCCCACAGCATTCATGACGTTGACGATGCCGGAAGTCCCAAAGGTGGGAAAGGCTTGACCGGTGAACGGAGAGGCCTTCAGTTTGGCTATTGCGGCTAAGCTGGCCGCACGCAGTGCGCCCACATCCGCCACTCCGACGGCTTTTGTACCCCTCACGGCGATGGCCTTCAGGTTCTTGGAACCCATCACGGCTCCAACGCCTGAACGTCCGGCGGCTCTCTGCTTGTCATTCTGGATGCTTGCGAACAGGACCAGGTTCTCACCGGCCGGCCCGATTCCCGCGACCTTCGCCTCGTCACTGGTTTCCTGCTTGATTAGATCCTCAGTTTCCCAGTAAGGTCGCCCCCACAGATGCTCTGCCGAGCGTATCTCCGCCGAGTCATCGCTTATCCATAGGTAGCTGGGTTTCTCCGCCTTTCCCTCGATGATGACCATGTCGTAACCCGCGAATTTTAGCTCGGCGGGGAAGTGACCACCAGAGTTGGAAAAGGCCAGGCCGCCCGTCAGAGGGCTTTTTGTGACGACGGTATATCTGCCCGAGCCCGGAGCAACTGTGCCGGAGAGGGGGCCCGAGGCGAATATCAGCTTGTTGTCCGGACCAAGCGGCTCCGTCTTCGCCACACCTTCGTCGAAAAGAACCTTGGCCGCCAGTCCGCGACCTCCCAGAAAATCCCTGGACAGATTGGGGTCGATTTCTTCGCTTCGGCATAGGCCCGTGGACAAGTTGACGCGCAGCAGAACTCCGGTCCAGCCTCTCATTACGCCTTCACCTCCCGCGCAGCCATCATTTGTTTTGCAAGCGCCTTTCGCTTCTTGGCCCCGGAGGCGTCGACCGCCTCGTACCTTATGGCCCCGGTAGGACAGAACGGGATGCACTCGGGTTCGCCATTACAGTTGTCACACTTGATCGCTTTGCCTTGTTTCGAGTCGTACATGATGGTGCCGAAGGGGCAGGCCATCGTGCACATGCGGCACCCGATGCACCTGGCGTTGTCGACCACCAGTGCGCCAACCGACTCGTCTCGTCTGATTGCGGTCGACGGGCATACCTCGGCACACCACGCCTCGTCACATTGCGTGCAAACCACCGGTAGATAGAATGCGTCATCGTCAAAAATGCTGAGCTGAATTCTGGACGTGGCCGGATTGAACTCCCCCGTTGTCTTCATGGAGCATGCCAATTCGCACATTCGACACGCGGTACACTTGGACTGATCGATCGCGAGAATCTTGCCCATTGTTCGACCCCCTTCTTCTTCTCAATCTTGAGTTGGACACCCGATCACTCGTAGCGCCTGCTCCGTAGTTGGTCGACGGTGACCGCGAAGAGTAGGAAAGCACCTCGCGCTATCATCTGGTAGTAGACCGGCACGTTCAGCAGAACCAAGCCATTATTGACAGTGCCGATCAGTAGCACCCCCAGTAAGGTTCCTTGAATGGTTCCAGCCCCGCCCTTCAGGCTGGCTCCTCCGAGCAGAACAGCCGTGAACACGTCCATCTCGTAGCTGGCGGCCATCTCAGGAAGCGCAGCACCCATCTTGGCGGACAATATGACGCCGCTCAGGGCCGCTGAACCGGCGCAGATGACAAACGCCACAACTTTGTACAGATTGACGTCGATACCCGCGAGCCAACTGGCGGTAGGATTGCCGCCGGTCGAGTAGATATGTCGACCGAAGGCCGTCTGCGTAAGGATAAAGTAGGCTCCGACATACAGAGCCAGCATGATGATGAGATGAAAGGGTATACCCAGCACATAGCCACGCCCCAGAAACACCAGACCAGGGTCTTTAATGTCGATTCCCCAGCCACCCGTGTAGACGAAGGCGAGCCCGCGAACGATAGGTAGCATCGCGATCGTAGCGATGATGGGGTTGACCCCGATACGCGTGACGGCAAGACCATTCGTGATGCCAATCACCACTCCGACGAGAATCCCGATCGGCACGGCCATCCACCACGGCAGCCCCGATGCAACCAAGCCAGCTGTCACGACGCCGGCAAGAGCAATGGTCGAGCCGATGGAGAGGTCAACGCTCTCGGCTATGATTCCGAAGGTCAACCCGACCGCGGCGATACCGATCACGGCCACCGACGTGGTGATATTGAAGAGATTCTGCAGCGTGAGGAAGTACGGCGAGAGGATCGAGAACAAGACGGTCAGAAGCGCCAGCATCACTAGCAGGCCGAGCGTCCTGACCTCCGTCAACGACTGTCCCAGCGTCGGCATTGAGTATCGTGATGTCGTTTTGGTGGTATTTAACGAGATCGTCTCACTCATTCTCCACCCCCAGGGAGCAGGAGAGCAATTTCTCCTTGGTAGCCTGTGCGCGAGAGAACTCCCCGACAATGCCTCCTTTTCTCATCACTAGGATCCTGTCGGCGATGCCCAATATCTCGGGCAAATCAGACGAAACCATAATCACGCCTAGCCCCTGTGCACAGAGGCTTTCCAGCAGGTTATAGATGTCTACTTTGGCCCCTACGTCGATCCCCTGGGTCGCGTCGTTGAGAATAAGCACACGGGCCTTACTCTCCAACCACTTGGAGATCACGATCTTCTGTTGGTTCCCACCGCTGAGGTTGGATACCTTCTGGCTGAGCCGGGCGGCGCGAATTCCCAATTCGCTGACCCATCGCCGGACCGCTGCCGTCTCGCTGCCCTTATCCAGCCTCAGGCCACGGCTGTACTGAGACAGGTTGGCCAGTGTGATGTTCTCCTTGACGCTCATCGACAGCACGAGGCCCTCGTTCCTTCTGTCGAACGGTACGAACCCGACGCCGGACCGTTTTGCGTGTTTGGGCGACCGAAAACGGACGCTCGCTCCGTTCACGGTGATATCCCCTGCATCCACCTTGCGTGCCCCGAATAGCGCTTCGCTCAGCATGCTCTGTCCCGCGCCCATCAGCCCATACAGTCCCAGGATTTCGCCTTTGCACAGGCTGAAACTAATGTTATGAAGGGAGCCAGTGATAGTAAGGCCATTGGCCTTCAGAACCGGCTCCCCCTTGGGGATGTCTCTCTTGGGGTACATCTCCCCGAGTTCCCTGCCGATCATCAACTCAACCAACTGCGCCTGGCTTGTTTCTCGCGGGATGACGGTGCCGGCGTGCGTTCCATCCCGCAGCACTGTTATCCGGTCGACCAGTCCCAGCACCTCGTCTAGATGGTGCGATACGTAGATGATCGAGACGCCGCTCTCTTTCAGCCGTAGTGCGATGTCGAACAGCGCTTGCCTTTCTTGCTCGTTGAGAGCGGCTGTCGGCTCGTCCATGATCAAGATCTTGGCGTTGGCAGAGACGGCTTTCGCGATCTCCAGGAGTTGCTTTTCCGCAACTCCGAGATTCTTCACCAGGGTCCGCGGATTCAAGTTGAGACCGATCTGATCCAACAGAGTCCGTGCATCCCGATGCATCTGATCCCAGTGCACGATGCCGCCCCGTCTGAGCGGTGGGCGTCCCAGAAAGATGTTTTCCGCCACGCTCAACTCAGGAACAAGGTTTGCCTCCTGATACACGGCGCGGATACCGGCGGTCGCGGCCGCTTTAGGGCTGGCGATCTCTCTCTTTGCCCCATCAATGAGGATCTCGCCACCGTCCTTCTGGTAGAAACCCGTGAGTATCTTTATCAATGTCGACTTGCCAGCCCCGTTTTCGCCCACAAGGGCGTGGATTTCTCCTGACAGCAACTCGAAATCCACGCTGTCCAGAGCCTTGACCCCTGGGAAGCTTTTGGTGATGCCTTTCGCTTCCAACGCCTTCATAGCGATAGCTCCGAATCAGACGATTTCTCGCAAGAACGGCGCTCGCTGATGCCAGCTCGAGTTGCGTAGGAGCCGCCCAGCACTATTTCTTGTCCGCTGGCAGAAACTTGTCCACATTGTCTGTGGTAACGACTTCGGTCTTCGGAAAGGTACGAGGCGCGGGCTTTGTACCTTTGTCCAAAAAATCGAGTGACATCGACAGCAGATCCGGCCCATACCCCTCGGCGTTGTAGTTGACCGTTCCCTTGTAGGCGCTATTCGGCTTCTTGATCAGGGACAGAGAGGAGTAGTGCCCTCCCTGGCCTACGATCGCGGCATCAGCAGACCGCCCAGCAGCCTCAACGCCTGCTGCTGCCCCCTCGGCCATCGGATCGTTACCTCCGGCTATGAGAACTTTATCCTTCGGATGGGCAGTCAGGAAGGCTTGTATGGCATTCATCGATTTCTCGGGTGATACGTCGCCATCGAGATCGTAGAAGTCGCTGTCGGCTAGATTGGGAAGTACTTTCTTGATCCCCTCGCGATAGCCGTCCATCCTGGCCTTCATCGCGTCACCAGCCTTTGGCGCGCCTAGCAAGGCGACGATGGCTTTCCCACCCCAGTTCTTCTTGGCATACTCGCCCAAGAACTCACCGCCCTGCCGTCCCACCGTGGGATCATCGGCACCATAGTGGCTGAGAGCTCCCGGTGCGCCGACAAATACCGC
Organism: Chloroflexota bacterium; assembly: GCA_004297765.1. GTDB lineage: Bacteria > Chloroflexota > Dehalococcoidia > FW602-bin16 > FW602-bin16 > FW602-bin16. Next base: position 32,558 of record SCTZ01000207.1, read on the forward strand.
GATCATCGGGATCTTGGCCGCGTTCATTTTCTCCATGATGGCCGGCTGGACACGGGCTACGCCCTGATAGTTGATGAAGAGATCAACCTTCCGGGTGACCATCAAGTCCGCATTGCTTAGCGCCGTATCGGCATCCGCTTTGTTATCGGCGATGACCAGGTCGACCCCCTTCTCTTTCGCGGTCTTGTCGATGCTGGCCTGAACGCGACTCATGAACTCCAACGTGTTGTTATAGTTGGCGAACCCGATGGTCCATTTCTTTTTCGCTGATGGAGCAGGCGATGAGCTCGATCCACAGGCCGTTAGTAAGGCAGCGATGATAACCAGACTGACGAAAGCGCATGCGACAGGACCGCCTTTGGTGATGTTCCCCAATCTCTTCATGTCTTCTTCCTATTCCTCCTCCAAATGTTGGGGCGCGAACCTATTGGCACTTTCTCTTCCCCGCTCTCAACCCTGGGTCGCTCCGTGGCATGCATACGTTTGCACTCGTCATCCTACCTGGCGTGAATAGCTCGTCTCGATCGTTCTCACCAGGTGAGTCACCGCCTTGTTGTATGGAGTGGGGATACCATACTTCTCCCCCTCGGCGACGATCGCGCCATTGTTGGCGTCTATCTCGGTCCTTCTTTTCCGCAAGACGTCTTGAAGCATCGAGGGAACGTGCTCCGTGGAGACACGAGCGACTTCTTGTAGATAGCTCAACGCCTCGTCCAAGGTGAGCATGACCCCCTTGCGATTGGCGATCTGGACCGCTTCTGATACCACCCCACGCACGAGGTCCGCGGCCTCTGGACTGCCTGCAACGTCCCCCACTCTCAGTCTGGTAATAGCCGGAATAGTGTTGAAGATCAGACTGATGACCAGTTTCTTCCATATGAGCCAGTCGATGTTGTCCGAAACCTCAGTATGTATCCCGGCCGTAGTCAGAACGTCGGCAACCCTTAGAAGCGGCTCGCTAGTTTTCTTGTTGGCCTGGTGCATGTACACCTGGCCTCTGGTGACGTTACTCAGCTCGACCTGCCCCGGCCCTTTGAGGTCGCTGGCAAGGGTCGTCATCCCATAGAAGATGCGATCTACGCTTACAACTTCGCCGATCTTTTCCACATTCCCCAGTCCGTTTTGAACGGTGAGGACGTGGGTAGCTGGTCCGATAGTTGGAAGGGCATCCCTCATGGCCGGAGCCGTGTCGCAGGACTTCACGAACAGAAGCACCAGATCTACTGGCCCAACACGGGAAGGATCGTCAGTTGCCTGCGCGTTTATGGTGGACAGCTTGCCACCCTCCGAGATGCGCAGCCCATCCTTGCTAATGGCCTCGACGTGCTCTTTCCAGGCATCAATCAGCCACACATCCTGTCCGGACTGAGCCAGCAAGCCACCAAAGGCTGAGCCCATAGCCCCAGCGCCCATCACCGCGATTCTCATCTCCCTCTCCTCCTTCGTTGTCGGCGCTGAAAGCTACCGGGTGCACCCCTTGGTCTTGCGACCTGATCGGAGCGGCAGCGCAGCGGCTGCGCTTTCCACCACCGCGCCCTCGCCCCCTCCATCTTTCATGGCTGACAGGAACCGATATTTCATTTCGTTTGCGTCGAAGGGAGGGCTCACCAGAGGAAAATGCTTCAAATTGGGCTGCACTTTGAGAACCAGAAGCGCGCAACCGGGTGCGGAGAAGAAGGTCTCCAGGGTCCTGTCAACCTCGTCGAGCGTATCGACCTGAGAAACGTTACGCAGACCCATCCCCTCAGCGATCTTACAGAGGTCCAAAGTGCCACCGCTGGGAAGTGGTTGCCCTCCGGTAGATTCGTAGCAACCGTTGTTGAAAATGACGTACTTCAGGTTGGGTGGGTTCACGTCGGCTATCGCGGCCATGGACTGCGAATTCATCAAAGCGCTGCCGTCTCCGTCTAGCGCGATGACACGCCTTTCGGGTTGACTTATGGCCATCCCCAGAGCAAAGGCCGACGCGTAGCCCATGCCATGGCGGAAGTAGAAGTTCAGATCCCTGGCGCAGTGCGTGTACAGGAAGTGCGTGAGCTTACCGATGCTGGATACGACCACATCGGTCGACTGGACGTGTGGCTTGATCAGTTGGACACAGGTTTCCTCGTCCATAATCGCAGTAGTCATCGCGGACGTGCTCATATCAACACTCCCTGCGTTATCAAAAGGATGTATGGTGTATGGCCCGCGAAGGCGAAGCTTGCAGCTTCGTTGATCAGTGGCAGTTTATCCGGGGTATCGATGACCGTGTTGGGCACAGAGAGCGCATTCAAGAATGGGATCGTTACCTGCCCCTGGGGCATCTGGTAGAAGAACTTCTCGTTGATGTTGCCTCTGAAGCTAACAAGTCCAAGAAACGGAGCTCGATTGAGCAACGCCACGTTGACTATCGCGTTACCCGAAAGAAGCAGCCCCGAGTTCTGCATGACCACTACACCCCGCTTGCCGCCGAAAAACGCGCCGGCGCATAGAGCCACTCCGTCATCCTCGCGCGCCAGACGAACGTGGGATATTTCTTTGTCTTCGTCGAGAAGATTTAGCACATCCCGAAACATGAGCTCCGGGACAGAGGCCGCGACGCTGATCTGCGATTGCTTGAGACGGGCGACGATCTCTTGAGAGCAATTCGGCATGTTTCTCCTCCCCATTCAACAACTCGGACGTCACAGATGGTTCGAGATCACCACTTTCTGAATCTGGTTGGTTCCCTCCACAATCTGGAGGATCTTGGCATCTCTCATCATCCGCTCCACGGGGTACTCCCTGGTGTAGCCATAGCCCCCCAGGAGCTGCACCGCATCCACTGTGACACGCATGGCGACATCGGTGGCAAACAGCTTCGTCATCGCGGCCAGCTTCGGCAGAGCGGGGCCCTTCACGTCGTACTCCATGCCCGCCCGGTAGGCCAGACTTCGCGCAGCTTCGATTTCAGTGGCGCGTTCAGCGACTAGAAATCGCAGCCCCTGAAACTCACTCACCGCATGGCCGAACTGGACCCGGTTCTTCGCGTAGCTCCAGGCGTAGTCCAGGGCACCCTGCGCTAATCCAATCGCCAGGGCCGCTATGGCCAGGCGCCCATGGTTCAACGACTTCATGGCGATCTTGAACCCATCGCCTTCGGCGCCGAGAAGATTGCTACGCGGCACCCGGCAGTTCTCGAAGACGACCTCCGCTGTCGGCGAGCCACGCAGCCCCATCTTCTTCTCCAGGCGGCCAATGCGCATCCCAGGCGTGCCCCTCTCGAACAGGATCGCGGAGATGCCGCGGCGACCCAACTCGGGCTGCGTCTTCGCAAAAACAGTCATCACGTCCGCGATATTAGCCCAGGTGATGAAGCATTTGTTGCCGTTTAGCACGTACTGGTCACCATCGACCAACGCGGTTGTCCGCATGGGCTCCTGGTCGGATCCTGCCTCTGGCTCGGTGATAGCGCCGGCGCCATGTAGCTCGCCCGAGGCCAGTCCTGGGAGAAAGCGCTTCTTCTGCTCTTCGTTGCCTGCCGTGAGCAAGAACTGAATGCCGAACGTCTGCTGGGTGAGGATGTTGGCGGCGCTGAGAGAAACGGCGGCTATTTCCTCGATCACCTTGCAGAACAGGATGGTGCGTGCCCCGACCCCTCCGTATTCCTCGGGAACAGGTAAGCCAAACAACCCCAGCTCGCGGAACAGGTCGAATAGGTCCGCGGGGAACGTATCTAGCTCGTCGATCTCGGCAGCGCGCGGAGCAATCTTCTCGGCAGCAGCCTTCTTCACTGTTTGTAGGATCAGCGCTTCGTCCTCGGAGAGGAGCGGAGACAGATCAACGCCCCCCGAACCTCTATGCTCCGCACCGGCATATGTCGTCGCCATCAGCGGCTTCCTCCTTGGTTTACGAGACCACATACACTACCTAGTAGTCGTAGAAACCGCGCTTGGTCTTCATGCCCAGGCGCCCGGCACGCTCCATCTGCTTTAAGAGCGGTGCGCACTTGAAGCGCGGGCCGAACTCCTGCTCGAGAATCCCCAGCACTCTGACGACGACGTCAATGCCTACCATGTCGAGCAGCTTGCATGGGCCGATGGGCATGTTGGTGCAGTGCACCATGGCGCTGTCTACCTCTTCGGGCTTGTTCCCGTCCATCACTGCGTACGCCGCTTCGTTGAGGTATACGTTCAGGAGCCGGCTGGTGATGAATCCCGCATAGTCCTTGGCCACGGTGGGGACCTTGCCAATGCTGGTCACGAACTTGCGAATGATCTCCACCGTCTCATCCGACGTCTGCAGACCCTGTACGATCTCGACGCCCTTGATCACCGGGACAGGATTCATGAAGTGGATACCCGCCACGCTCTGCGGACGCCCAGTAGCGGCGCCCAGGGCCGTGATCGGGAGAGAGGATGTGTTGGAGCCGAGAACACAGCCGGGCCGGCACAACTGGTCCAGCTTCTTGAAGATCTCCTGCTTGACCTGCAGGTTTTCAAACACCGCTTCAATGACGAGATCTACCTGCGCGATAGGCGCAAGGTCAGCGCTGGTCGTGATATGCGACGAGGCCGCCGCAGCCGAATCCGGCGTCAGCTTACCGGATTTCTCGAGCCTGGCCAGGCTGCTATGGATGGAATCCCGCGCACGCTCCAACTGCGCCGGGACTTCATCGATGAGATCCACGTGATATCCGGCCATGGCGCAGACCTGAGCGATCCCATTCCCCATCGTTCCGGCGCCAATGACTGCAACCCTCTGAATGTCCATCGATTGGTCTCCTCGTCTTTTCTCGTCGTTCCAAACGGCGTTGGTTCGCCATCCCGTGACGGGACCAACTCGTTTGTTCCTGATGCGCTACCGCCGACGGAGCAAAGGAATATCAAGATGCCAGCCTGTGACTTATGTCACAGCGCATACGAACCAGATGACGTTACTATATGGATACGTGACAACCTGCTTGTGACGACACGACGAGTGAATGACGCGAGCGACTCGACCGGTAGCACAGGCCAACCGCTTGACGTTATGAGCGGTTGGCTAGGTATATGACGCCTATTTGTGCGGCTGCTAAGGTGGCTACGCAGCCGGAGTAATCCGCCAGATAGATGCCAGATAACTACGAGTGTCTGGTCGATTGGGTCGCGAGGGATGCGAGGGGCCGCGTGCGATGCCAGAACCTGCGAAGGTATACGTTCACGACGTTGTGGCATGACGCCAGAAAGAATGCTGTGACAGGGATGCAAGGGCCAAGGAGGTGAACCGGTGGTGCCCCCACATGGTGGAGATACTGACCGGTAGGCATGTTACCCTGTGCCCTTATTCTAGCATCCTTTTCGCGAAAGTCAATATATCGATGAGCTAATGAACGCACATGGGACGGGCGGGCACCAGCACCTCGCCGGTCCACACGTCCACGATTCCGAGCGGTGTCGTCTTGATGCGCGGAACCACACTGAGCGTCAGGAAGTTCAAGAAGTAGTACGGCTCACCCAATCGGTAGCCCTTGTCCGCCAGCAGCCGGAAGAATGGCTCCAGCTTGTTCCACAGTTCCTGCGTGGAATCTGACGAGAGCTTGCCACCAACGGTCAAAGGAAGCTCGTACTCGATGTGCCCTTCCTCTGCCACGACAATGCCCCCGCCAATGTCGAACATCCGACGGCAAGCCATCGCCATGTCGGCGCACGAGTTCCCGATCACCGTCGGCTGATCGGCGCTGCTCATGCTGAATGCCAGTCCGCCGATTTTCGCACCGATGCCCTTGATAAGCCCGTTGGACACCGAGCGCTTCTCGACGTCGATCAGCGCGATCATCGTAAGTCCCGCATCCAGAAGTGCCGTCGGACTCCAATCGGACAGGAAAACGTCCTCGCGCATGGAGATGACCGTGTTCACCATGTTCATTACTGGGAACGACTCCCTGTCCCTCATAAACGGCGCGATGTCGAACAGCTCAGGTAAGATCTGATCCACGAAGCTGCGGGGAGTCGTCAAGTACTTGTTTGGCGCCAGGCGTAGGTAGGTAGGCTCGGGGAACTCCACCAACAACTGGCCATTCTGGGCTACCTTCTTCCCGTCCGCGAGCACAACCTCAGGGCGAGGCTCCTCCAGGTCGCGCACGAAAACGATGTCCGCGTAGCGGCCAGGCGCAATGCCGCCGATCTCTCGGTCGAGCCCGTGATATGTAGCTGGGTTTCTGGTGACCATCTGGATGGCCGTTATGGGCGGCACGCCCAGCCGAATAGCCTCACGAACAGTATGGTCAACATAGCCCTTCTTCAGCAGTTCCGCCGACGCCCACCCGTCCGGAGTAAGCATAACGCGCGCGCAATCGGCGTGGTATTCCGTGACAAGCTTTGCCAGGGCTGGCAGATCAGGTCGGAGGGAGCTATTCCTCAGCAACACCCAGAAGCCCAATCGCAGCCTGTCCAGGGCCTCTTGCGCGGTGATAGCCTCGTGACAAGAGCACAGCCCTCCAGCGACCGCGGCATTCAGGTCTCCGTCCTTGCAGCCTGCCGTGTGCCCCTCGACAGTTTTGCCAAGGCTAAGGGCGTACTCTATCTTGCGCAGGAGCGTCAGATCTCCTTCGACCAACCGCTTCCAGGCGCCGATCTCCGCCAGCCCGAAGGATTCCTCGAGCGCGAGGAACTTCTCCACGTTTTCCTGGGTGTAGAGATCGATGTCCTCTCCAAACTCCGGAGCGAGCATCTCGGCCGGGATGCCGCTCACCACCCTCAGCGGCATCTCGGCCAACGCTTTGACGACCGTCCGATAATCCTCGGCCGTGAATGTACGTGACAGGTCCCAGGAGTTGTTGAAGACAGTAGTAGTGCCCGTCGCCAGGACGGACTCCCCGTACGCCGTCGGGTTGTACAGAATGTCCAGGTGCGCGTGGGGATCGATGAACCCTGGGACCAGATAGAAGCCGTCGGCCTCCATAACTTCGGTGCGCGGCCCCACCATCTTCTCTGAACTGCCCAGGTAGGCAATGCGGCCGCCCCAGATGGCCACATTCTGCGGAATCACCTCACCCGAGTACACATTCACCACACGGCCGCCCGTGATGTACGTGTCTGCCGACTCTAGTCCGCGGGCCACGGCCATCAGGCGAAGTCGCTCCTCGATGCTAGCTCGTGTGATCATATGTCCATCAACCTTCCCAGAGTAGGGATGCCAAGAGTGCTACGCCGTGGTGAGCAAAAGCTGATACTTGTAAAGTAGATGCACGATGTCGTCCATCTGCATGGGCGTCGGCAGATAGCGGTCCTTGTTGGACAGGATGGCCTTGGCTAGCTTGGTATAGGCTTCCGACTGCGCCGACCCCGGGAACGTCTCCACCACCGTCTTGCGCTGAATCTCC
>SCTZ01000208.1 GCA_004297765.1 Chloroflexota bacterium
CGTGACTTCCTTGTCATTCTGAGGCGCGCACGCCGAAGAATCCGTACCCCAGGGGCGCGGATTCTTCGCGCTGCGGCGCTCAGAATGACAACGGGACGCCGAAATCACGTTGTAGTACTAGGCGGTGCATCCGTCAACTCCAATCGACATCCGTAGTGGCGGACGGCTCTCGCCAGTCTCCGAAGGCGACTCGCCTCTGGCCAGAGGCGAGTCGCCTTCGGAGACTGGCCGCCAGGGGTGGGGTAGGGCGCGCCACCCACCCCTGGCGGACACGGCGGTCCGCCACCACGAAGGCGCAAAGGACTTGGTGGCTGCACCACCAAGCGGTCCCGGCGGAAGGTTTCTTCACAATCGTGGCCGTCCAGCACGTCGCGGCTGGGAGAGTCATGACCTGATCGGAGCGGTAAAAGCTGGACGAATACAGCCCATGAGACTGCAATATAAGTTACCGTTAGTGGTGATGACCGCCACACTTCTCGCGGGGATGGCGACCGGGGCGTTCTTCTTCGTTGACCTGATTAGGGCCAGAACGAATCAACTGGAGCAGAAAGCCGCTGTTCTAACCAATGTGGTGCAGGCCTCTCTAGAGAGCTCGATGTTAGGGCACCGACCAGACCTCATCCCGATCACTGCAGACCGCCTTCAAGAGCAGCCACTACTCAGCCAATTCACCATTGTCGCGCAGGATGGGCGAATCGCCTCCTCATTCGAGCCATCCGAGCTGGGACAGACAACCACGGATCCGCTGGTCTGGGATGCGCTTCATTCCGGTCAGACCATTACTGCAACCCGGCGTTTTGCGAATGGCGATCGGTTGAGTCTCGTCCTCCCCATCGCCAACAAGCCCGAGTGTCGGAGTTGCCATGCCCCGCAAAACCGGGTCCTTGGTGCCATCCTGGTTGGATTGGACGCGAGTGGTGGCGATGCCGAGCTGCGTGGCTGGTTCCTGATCAGGGGGATTCACGGCGCGATCGTTATCTTCCTGGTCGGAGGGATCTTGAGCTACAAACTGAGGCGAATGATCTTGAGCCCTCTTGCCGAGATGGGCCGTTACGCACAGAGCTTTTCTTCGGTCGACCACAGGATCGAGAGCAAGTCGATCTCGGGCGACGAGGTCAGCAAACTGGCGCGAACCTTTCATGACTTGGTCCAGCGCGTGACGAAGCACAACGCTGAGCTAGCCCACTGGAACGAACGGCTCGAGTCCACTGTAGAGCAGAGGACCCAGCAACTTGTGTCTTTGAACCCGATCGTTGCGGCCGCGGGCGAGTCGCTGAACTTGAACGAGATGCTACGTGACATGCTGAGCAAGGTGCTGGCGACAACTGGGGCAGACGCCGGCATGGTATGCCTGCAAGTGGACAGCCGGGACTGTGCGATCACGGTGACGGAGGGCTTTCCAGCAGACCAGGCGCAGGACATAACGCGCGTGGTGTCCACTCGGTGTGCAGCGGTCGGTGGAAGCGATGTGGAGACACCAGCGATGCCGCCAGACCGGTCCGGTCAAGATAGAAAGATGCACGAGGTATTGGAAGCAGCGGGATTAAGGTCGCATGCACGCTTACCCATTGTGGTGAAGGGCGAGCTGATTGGATCGCTATGCGTCTTCAGTCGAGACCATGGGTTCCCTGGAAAGCACATCAAGCGCGTACTTGCCGCTATGGCAGATACTATGGCCATCGGCGTGCGCAACGCGCTCATCTCGAGAAGACTGCAGGAGGCGAACAATCAGCTCGGCATGCTATTGGAAAGGGCGATGGATGGAGGCTTCGACGTGCGGTTCGACAATCCCCATCTGGTGGCATGCTGGATCGAGAAGGAGTGCGGGAATGTCAACTGCCCGGCGTACGAATCCCCGGAGCTGAGATGCTGGCAACTGGCGGGAACCTTTTGTCCCAAAGACATACAGGGGCGATTGGTCGGGAAGCTCACACATTGCAGAGAATGCGTGGTGTTCCAGAAGAGCTGCGGTCGAGATGAGATATCTTCCATTGGGGAAAGCTTCAATACGCTGATGTTCCTTTTGAACATCGAGGCACAGGAACGGGCAACGATGCGACAGCAGATGGCGGAGAAGCTGATGCTGGCACAAGAGGAGGAGCGTAGACGCATCGCGCGCGAGCTGCACGATCAGGTGGGACAGTCTCTCACTCTGGTGCTTGTAGATCTGGCGATCCTGAGCAAGACGTCGGCCGCGGCGGACGTCACGGAGCGTGTGGCCGCGCTGCAATCGCTGGCCGCTGATACGCTGGACGATGTACGTCGTCTGGCGGTCGAACTGCGCCCCAGCGCGCTCGACAACCTGGGATTGGTCGTGGCACTGCGTGGCTACCTACTCGACGCAGCGGAGAGAAGCGGCATCCCGATGAACTTTCGGACCTCAGGCCTGAGGGCATCTCTAGCGCCAGCCGTGGAGACGGCGCTGTATCGCATCGTGCAGGAAAGCGTCACCAACGCGATCCGGCACGCCAAGCCGCACACCATCTCCGTGACACTGGAACAACATGACAACCTGGTCCTGGCACGCATTCGGGACGATGGCACGGGATTCCACTTGCATCGCTCGCACCCATCCGCGATGTCGATGAACGGATTGGGAATCACGGGGATGCGGGAGAGGGCAGCGCTCCTTGGTGGC
>SCTZ01000209.1 GCA_004297765.1 Chloroflexota bacterium
TCTTGCCGCGATGCCGTTGTCCGCCTGGGGGTTGGGGTATTCGGGAAGGCCTCCGCCATCGAGGCTCACCGGAAACACCAGCATGCCGTACTCCTGCTCGAAGCGCTTGAGGATGGGCGCAAAGCGGTGGCAGTAGGGGCAATCGCTGCGGAAGATGAAAATGAGCCCGTGGGTCGCGGAGAGCGCACGCACCGCCTGCGCCTGGCGCTCCTCGCGTTGTTCGTCGAAGGCCGCGATTGCCATGGAATTGGTCGGCCGGCCGGTGAGGCCGTAGTCCAGCTCCGGGACCGCCCACACGAGCCGTTGCCAACGGTCGGCGAACACCTCCGACTTGTTCATCACCATGCGCTGATAGCGCATATAGGCGAGCAGATTCGTGTCCGTCGGGTTCATGACCGCGACCCGCTTTAATTCGTCCAACCGCTTTTGCATCGCCTCGAAGTCCGTGAGTTCGGCGGGTCGCTTGGGCGCGGCAGGTGGGAGCGGCGACTTTGCCGCCGGCGGGGGAGGTTCCCGATACCAAAACCAGCCTTCGCGATTCCTGAGCCAATAGGAATTCAGGATCGGGTCGCCGGCTTCCTCCGCAAGCGGCGCGATTGACGCTTCCTCTGCGCGCACGATCTTCGATCCGAGGAAAGGTAAAGAGACTAAGGCGACGCATAGGAGCAGGCGCATCACTTTCGGTCACCTCTTTCGGGGAAGGACCCGTCTCGGCAATAGCTCACCTGGTAGACGAGTTCCTTGTCTTCGCGCTTGCCGTTTTCCAGCACGGCTTGCTGTCGCGTCGTCACCTCGAGGCGGTGGCATCCCGGCTGGGGCAGGGGATGCAGTGACTTCACATTGACTTCGATCGGGGCGGGCGTATCGAAATGCTGGCGGATGTACGTGGCCGGCTCGCCAACGATTACGCCGCGGGCCACTCCATGCTCGATGGCGCCCTTGAGTAAGGACTTGATGTCCTGCACCACGATTCTGTCTCCGGGTTGGGCCAGTGATAGCCCTCCGGTTCCCATCAGGACGATGGTGAGCAAGATGCATGGGAGGGTCGGTTTCATGGCTTGTAGTAGCTCTCCACTTTCTGTTGGGCGCGCGCGCTCATGGCACCGACATCGGGCAGCGTTGGCGCGATCTCGGCATAGAACTCGGAAAGGTCCATGCGCGAGAAGTCCAGGCCTTGCAGCTGCGACACGGTGAAACCGCCGCAATCGGGGCTTTCCGGACCGCCCCAGCCCCTGCCGATCTGGGCACGGCCCTGCTCGTTGATGATGCGTGCGAGGCGCGAGTTGAAGCAGCAGTAGGATTCGGTCTTCTCGATGCACAGCCGCAGGATCGGCATGCGGCTCGAACAGTAGCTGCCGATGCTGTGACAGAGCCGCGTATCGCGCTTCATGGCGAGAACCTGCTCGACTTGATCGCAATCGAGTATCCCGGAGAGCTGGATTGCCAGAATGGCGATCGTCCACGGTCCCGGCACGAGCGTCTCGACGAAGGTGGCAACCGAAACGTCGCCGGCCATGAGACCCGCCAGGGCGGAGGACCCTCCGCCCACTCCGAACAAGGCCTCGAAGCCGGCCATCACCGATTGGGGCGCGTCGGAAGCGAAGAGCGCATCGTAGGTATAGGACGACCCGGCCGCCCCGAGTACCTGCCCACCGGCGCCGAGTATCAGGTTCAGGTTGCTGAATAGCGACCCATCGGTGCCGCCGCCCGAGCAGCAGTTGACGAGCCCGAAGAGCTTCTTGCGGCAGCGGTTGTCGTAGCCGTTGAATACGTACATCGAGTTGGGATCGACGTACTTCCCGGCCTCCCGCTCGACTTCGAGC
>SCTZ01000210.1 GCA_004297765.1 Chloroflexota bacterium
AGAAGCTCGAGCCGGCGCTCTGCCAAACTCCGAGCCAGGCCTACGAGTCAAGTCGGGCCCTCATCGAGCGCTGGCACGGGGATGGACGAATCAGGTACGCCGTCACGCCACGTTATGCGCTGAGCACCTCGCTGGAAATGCTCGAGGTCGCCAGAACCCTTCTGCGAGAGAAGCCCGGGCTAGTGCTCCAGACGCACCTCAGCGAGGCACTGGACGAGATCGCGGCGGTCAAGATGCGCTTTCCGTGGGCCACGGACTATCTGGAAGTCTACGAGGCGTTCGATCTCGTCGGACCTCACTCGGTGTTCGCACACGACGTGCATCCAACGGCAGCGGAGGTCAAGCGCCTTGCGCAGGCCCACGCGTCCGTGGCTCATTGTCCGACCAGCAACGCCTTCCTGGGCAGCGGACTGTTTCCGATGGCGGCTCATTGTGCACAGCGCGTGGATGTGGCTCTGGGTTCAGACGTCGGCGCAGGCACCGGCTTCAGCCTCTTCAAAGAGGGGCTGATGGCCTATCAGATGCAGATGCTGCGGCCCGATGGCTATCCTCTCAACCCGGCGCATCTTCTGTATCTCTGCACCTTGGCCGGAGCGCGCGCGATGGGCGTGGATGCAGAGGTCGGCGACCTGACTCCGGGCAAGTGGGCCGACATGGTGCTCGTCAAGCCTCTTCCGGACAGCACGTTGGAGCTGGCTCTGTCTCATGCCAATTCAGCGGAGGAGGCTCTTGGGGCGCTCTTCACGTTGGCCGGCGAGGAAAGCGTCTCCGAGGTATACGTGGCCGGCTCTCTGGCATACCGCCGTGCACACTGATCAATCATACTCTTTTCCATCAGAGAGTCCGTGATCGTGACCACGAGACCGAGTCGGTTTCCGAAACCGACTCGGTCTGGCGTATCACGAAGGCACAACTGTGAGAGAGTATTAGTTTTGGCCTGGTCATAATCGTGAGCGACGGTGCTGCCTGGGAGCGCGGGCGTCTCACGCGTGATGCAAATTGTGGGATGGGACTCCTGGGATTCGTCATGCTGTGCCTGGGAACGCCGAGCCCCAGCTCGGCGCGGGCTAGGACACACGCGCCGAGCTGGGGCTCGGCGTTCCCAGACCAGACCCACGTGCGCCATTCCAAGGCAATTTGCATCACGCGTGTCTCGCCCGCGCGAGCGCTCGCGCCCGCCGCAGGCGGGCGCTCCCAGGACTGGCCTTCGCGGTCCGCACCGACCGTGATTTATGACCACGTCTCAGTTAGCTCGGAAGGCGACCCGCGGGAAGCAGGGTGAAGTAGAAGGTGCTGCCCTTGCCCACCTCGCTCTCGACCCAGATGTGCCCACCGTGCGCTTCGACCAGGCCTCGGGTGATGTACAGGCCGAGTCCCAGTCCCTCTTTGCCCGGTCGGTCAGCCTGCACCCGGTAGTATCGCTCGAACAGGCGCGGTAACTCCTGGGGTGAGATGCCAGCACCCTCGTCCACCACGGCTGTCACGACCGCATTGGTGCCCGACGTCACACGAACCGTGACCGGCGAATGCGGGGCGGAGTATTTTAGCGCGTTGCTCAGCAGGTTCACCAGGATGCGCTCGAGCTTATTCGGGTCGGCCATAACCTGGGGCAGATTCCCGTGCGCCTCAATGCGGATGCGCTCGACTGGCAAGGTTACCGCTAGCCGCTCCGTCAGATCGTGAACGAAGGAAACTAGATCAAGGGGCTGAGGTTCTACCCGCAGTTGTCTGCCCTCCAGGCGCGCGGCGTCCACCAGGTCCTGGATCATGGCATTCATGCGTTTGGCCGAGGTTAGAACGCTCTCTGCGCTGCGCTGTTTGGAGCCATTCGGGTCCTCCTGTTGGAGCTTGCGTAGAAGTAGCTGAGCCTGTCCTTGAATTACTGTAAGCGGTGTCCGCAGGTCGTGGGAGATCAGCGAGATGTACTCCTGCTGGCGCTCCAGAAGACGCTCTCGCTGCTGCTCCGACTCGTGGAGCGGCGTGATATCGACGAAAGTAGCCACGGCCCCCATCAGCGTGCCATCTGTCCCGCGGACCGGTCCCGCGCTGCTCGACAACCAGTACGCTACATTCGGTGCCTTGCGGTAGACCAGCACGATACCCTGCACCGTCTCACCACGCAGGGCCCGTGCTGTCGGTAGCTCGTCCGGAGGAAATGGCTTGCCGTCGGGTGTCTCGATCATTTTGCTCTGCGCCCGCTCCACGAACGCCATGTGTATCTCGGACTCCGCATGGCCCAGTATCCTCTCTGCCGTCGCGTTCATCCGCAGGATCTCACCGGACTTGCCGTAGAGCACCAGACCGTCCACTATGGACGCAAGAACTGCCTCCAGCTCGGCCGTGCGCTCCTTAACCCGCTTTTCCAACTCGGCGTAGGCTATACGCAGTGCTTCGTCTGCTTGTCTGCGCTCCCGGCGCACGTTTGCATCGCGCAGCTCCCGCTCAATGGCAGGTACAAGCCGCGCCAGCTTGCCCTTCATTATATAATCGTGTGCGCCGGCCTTCATTGCCTCGACGGCCACCTCCTCGCCTATCAGGCCGGATACGATAATGAACGGCACGTCGAGACCACTGTTCTTCAGTATGTCCAAGGCGTCGAATGCGCTGAACTCCGGCATGTTGTGATCGGACAGGATCACATCCCAGGGTCCCTCCTCCAGCGCTGCCTGCATCGCCTCCGCCGTATCCACCCTTTGTGCGGCTACGTCGATAGCCTGCTTCGTCAAGAACTTAACGAGCAGCCTGGCATCGTCTTCCGAGTCCTCCACTATCAAGACGCGCAGCCGCATCCTCACCTCATAGGTTCCTTGTCAAGATCTGATTCATCAGTCATCACTGGCTCCGGTCGGTGGCCCATCGGCGCCCGGGACTGAACCCTCACCCTCGCCCTCTCCCTTGTGCGCAAGGGCGAGGGAACAGGCGCGCCACCCCGCTACCCCTAGGGCGCAATGATGGTCTTTAGCAAGACACTGTGGCACGCGAGGGCGCGGCCCCTCTCCCCCCTGGCGTCATTAATGCCGCTCCCACGATGGCCCGAGCGTAGGGGCGCGATTGATCGCGCCCGGGGTGTTGGGGGGAAGGCGCCCCGCCTCTGTACCACACTATTTTCCCCAAGCACCACAAGCGGACTGACACCAGCGGACCCAGCCCGCTTGAGCGGGCTTCGTTGAATCAGCGCGGCGGCTTTAGCCCCGCGCGGGGCGCCGGATCGGCACGACGGCGGTCCTTCTGCGGAAGGAAGACCTGCATCACCCTAACGCATCACCACTACAGGAGTCAATACCGTTTCCCTACGGCGGCATGTTCAGCCCTAGCCAGTAGCGGCCTAATTGCTGCAGCGCCTCCGTGAATTCGCTGAACTTGACGGGTTTTCGTATGTAGCTGTTGGCCCCAAGCTCGTAGCTCTCTATCCTGTCCTTCTCTTCGTTCGATGTAGTGAGAATAACAACGGGCACGAGTTTCGCCCTTTCATCAGACCGAATGCTCTGCAGCACCTCGAGTCCACTGATCATCGGCATCTTGAGATCCAGCAGAACGAGCGCCGGCAAGTCGCGCGTGTCGCGGCCGGCAAACTTGCCGGTACCTTGAAGATACTCCAGCGCTTCGATCCCGTCCGACGCGATCTCCACCCTGTTCGATATCCCGCTCCTTTCAAGCACTTTCAGCGTCAGCTTCACGTCGTCCGGATTGTCCTCCACCAGAAGGAGATGTTTGTTCCTCATCCGCTTCCTCTTCCCGGCTCCTTGTTACAGCGTAAAGTATACGGTGGCCCCCTTGCCTTTCTCTCCCTCTATCCACACCATGCCACCATGGCGTTGGATGATGCGCCTGACCGTGGCAAGACCAATGCCGGTACCGGGAAAGTCATTCGCAGAATGCAGGCGCTGAAAAGGCTGAAACAGCTTCCCCACGTATGCCATGTTGAACCCGGTGCCGTTGTCCTTAACGAAATAAGTGGGCTTCCCGTCTTTGCTTGTCAAGCCGAACTCGATTCTGGCCAATTCACACTTGCCCGTGAATTTGAAGGCGTTTTCCAGGAGGTTCTCAAACACCACCCCCAGCAGGTGCTCGTCAACCTCAGCAAAGAGGTTCGGCTCGATGACGAGCTCTACCTTGCGGTCTGGCTCGAACTTCGTCTTCGCCTCGGCTATCCTCCGAGCCATCTCGCTGAGGTTGTGGCGCTCGCGCGTCATCTCGGTCCGCGTGAGGCGAGACAACTTCAATAGATCATCGATAAGCTGCCCCATTCTTTCGGTCGCCGCGATGATTCGCTGCAAAGAATCCCTTCCCTCTTCGTCGAGCCGATCGAAGTAGCCTTCATAAAGCAGATCTCCGAATCCTGCGATGCTTCTGAGCGGAGCCCGAAGATCGTGCGAAACGGAATAGGCGAACGCCTCCAGCTCATAGTTGGCGGCATCGGCCGCTTCTTTGGCTCGGCGCAGCGAATCAATCGTCCCCCGCAGTTGAAGGTTGGCGGCCTCAGTCTTTTCCCTCTCCATATCGAAGTCGTCGAGCAGGTTCAACATCGCGCGCTGCGTTTGCTCGAGCCGAGTCTTTTCGCCGGTAAAGTCTTCCAAGATATTGATGGCCGCGCGCTGCGTGTCCTCGAGCCGGCTCTTCTCCGCGGCGAAGTCCTCCAGTATGTTGAGTGCCGCCCGTTGCATCTCCCCAAGCCGCGCTTTCTCCGCTGAGAAGTCTTCCAGGATATTTAGCGCGGCTCGTTGCGTGTCCTCCTGGCGGCTCTTCTCCGCAGCGAAGTCCTCGAGGACGTTGAGGATCGCCCGCTGTGTCTCCTGTAGCCGCGCTTTCTCCTCCGAGGCGTCTTCCAGGATGTTGAGCATGGCCCTCTGGTAGTCCTCGAGGTTGATGGCCGGGGCGCTAGGCTGCTCTGTCAGGCTGGACCGAATCGTCATAGCTTCCTATCCGTAGTTTGTCATTCTGAGCGCCGCAGCGCGAAGAATCCGCGACTTTTCGACCCTTGTGCGGCAAGGGGGTACGGATTCTTCGGCGTGCGCGCCTCAGAATGACAAAGTACCGCTATCCATTAGCCCGATCTCTTGAACGAGAGTCAATCTGCTTGCGCAGCTCCTCGATCTCCTTCTTCAGCTCGATCATTTTGAGCTCACGTCCGACAGTCAGCTTCTGGAACCGCTCCAGCTCTGCCAGTCGATCGAGCTCCCTGGCTCTCTCCTCCTCGCGGGCCCTCTGCTCGGCGATCTTGGCTTCGGCTTCCTTCTGGGCCGTGACGTCGCGGGCAGCGGCGAAGACACCCAGCACGTTCTCTTGCACGTCCCGGTACACCGAGGCGTTGTAGAGGACGTCCGTGAGCCGCCCCTCCTTGTGCCGAATCGTCAGTGGGTAGTCGGTGACGAAGCCTTTGGAGAAGACCTGCTGGTAGCCTTCTCGCGCCTTCTCCGGCTCCGTGAAGTAGTCCGAGAAGTCGGTCCCGATCAACCCATCGCGTGGAACACCCGTTGCTCTTACGGTGGCTTCGTTGACGTCGGTGATCTTGCCCTCCGGGCTGATCGTGACCAGCGGGTCGAGGCTGGCCTCGATCAGGCTCCGGGCGTATTGTGCCGCCTGCCTCTGCGCGGTGACGTCGCGGGCGGCGGCGAAGACACCCAGAACGTTCTCTTGCACGTCCCGGTATACCGAGGCGTTGTAGAGGACGCTTGTTAGCCTACCGTCTTCATGCCGGATGGTCAGGGGGTAGTCGGTGACAAAGCCTTGCTGGAAGACCTGCTGGTAGCCCTCCCGCGCCTTCTCCGGCTCTGTGAAGTAGTCCGAGAAGTCTGTCCCGATCAGTCTATCGCGCGGAACACCTGTGATTTCCACGGTCGCTTGATTGACGTCGGTGATCTTGCCTTCCGGGCTGATCGTCACCAGCGGGTCGAGGCTGGCTTCGATCAGGCTTCGAGCGTACTGGGATGCCTGCCGAAGCTGCTCTTCCGCCATCTTCTTCTCTGAGATATCGTTGCTCATCAGCAGGTAGCCAATTGGATTGCCTGACGAGTCGTTACGGCGTGTGACGACGACGCTGGCGATAAAACGGCTGCCGTCCTTCCGGACCCGCTGGAACTCGCCCTCAGCCAAACCTCTCTCATAGGCGAGCTCCAACATCCTATCGACGGCCCCCGATTGTATGTCTTCGGGGGAGTGGAGGATGCTCGAATCACTACCGACGATCTCGTCCGCCTCATAACCGTAGTTCCTGCGCGCGCCCTCGTTCCACGAAAGGATGCGGTGATCCAGATCTTTTCCGATGATGGAGTACTTGGTCGAGCTCTCCAGAATGTTATCCAGAAAGTTCTTCGTTTCGGAGAACTCGCGTGTCACGCGCTTCGACTCTGTCACGTCGCGGGCAGCGGCGAACACGCCGAGGACGTTGCCGCTGACATCCTTGTAGACCGAGGCATTGTAGAGGACGTCCACCAGCTTCCCATCTCTATGTCGGATGGTCAGGGGGTAGTCGGTGACGAAGCCTTGCTGGAAGACCTGCTGGTAGCCTTCCCGTGCCTTCTCCGGCTCCGTGAAGTAGTCCGAGAAATCCGTCCCGATCAGCCTATCGCGCGGGACACCCGTGACCTTCACGGTGGCTTCGTTGACGTCGGTGATCTTGCCTTCCGGGCTGATGGTCACCAGCGGGTCGAGGCTGGCTTCGATCAGGCTTCGAGCATACTGGGCCGCCTGCTTCTGGGCTGTGACGTCACGGGCAGCGGCGAAGACACCCAGCACATTGTCGCTGACATCCTTGTAGACCGAGGCATTGTAGAGGACGTCCACCAGCTTCCCATCTCTATGCCGGATGGTCAGGGGATAGTCGGTGACGAAGCCTTGCTGGAAGACCTGCTGGTAGCCTTCCCGCGCCTTCTCCGGCTCTGTGAAGTAGTCCGAGAAGTCGGTCCCGATCAGCCTATCGCGCGGAACACCTGTGATTTCCACGGTCGCTTGATTGACGTCGGTGATCTTTCCTTCCGGGCTGATCGTCACCAGCGGGTCGAGGCTGGCCTCGATCAGGCTCCGGGAGTACTGTGCCGCCTGCCTCTGCATCGTGACATCGCGGGCGGCGGCGAACACGCCCAGCACGTTTCCTTGCGTGTCCCGGTACACCGAGGCGTTGTAGAGAACGTCCACCAGATTGCCGTTCCTGTGCCGGATCGTGAGGGGATAGTCGGTGACGAAGCCCTCCTGGAAGACCTGCTGATAACCTTCCCGCGCCTGCTCGGGCTCCGTGAAGTAGTCCGAAAAGTCGGTCCCGATCAGCTTGTCGCGCGGGACACCCGTCACTTTCACGGTGGCTTCGTTGACGTCGGTGATCTTGCCCTCCGGGCTAATCGTCACCAGCGGGTCGAGGCTCGCCTCGATCAGGCTTCGGGCATACTTGGACGTTGCCTGCAGTTGCTCATCTATACGTTTGCGTTCTGAGATGTCTCGTGCGATGGACGAGGCGCCGATGAGCGTGCCGGCCCGGTCGTAGATGGGCGAGACCGTTTTGGAAACATGGACAAACGTACCGTCCTTGCGCCGGCGAACTGTCTCGTAGTGATCGACGCGCCCGCCATTGCGGATTCTGGCAAGGATCTCGTCCATTTCCTCTGCTCGATCCGGGGGGATGAGGACAGACACGGGCTGGCCAATGATTTCGTCCGCTGAATAGCCATACATGAGCTCAGCGGCACGGTTCCAACTCGTAATAATTCCCTCAAGCGTCTTCCCGAAAATAGCGTCGTCGGAGGAATCGACGATGGAGGCCAGCAGCGCTGTGCGTCCCTCCCCAAGAGACGAGTCACCTGTACGCCGTTTTTTCGTCTTAGCGTCAACTGCCATCACATACCTCTTCACTTCCTGTCCGATAGATCGGTCTCTTGGATTATATTGGATGAATCGGGCGGTTCGCCAATTCAAACGATCGAAGGCGCTGTCGTACCGTAGTGATACAAAGCAGCGATAGCGATATAAGATAGCACAATGATCCGTAGTGCTGCTATCAGCCGGATCCACATGCGAAAGCTGTGTTCCTGTCGGTATGGGACCGGGCTACCGGATAGGGAGATAGCGATTTACCTACCCAGCGTCCCTGTCATGGTTGGAAAAATCGGAGGGAATTGGGTAATATTGCCTAGAGACAACTTGGAGTGGTCAAGAACCTTTTGATTAGTACTGAAGATGAGCTGAGCCGTGTCGTCGACCGTGCCACTAGAGCAGGACACATCGCGATTGACACGGAGTTCGTGTGGGAGAGCACATACTATCCTCGCCTCGGCATCATACAACTAGCGCTGAGCGAGGCGGATTGCCACATCGTGGACACCCTGGCACTGCGGGAGCTTGCTCTCCTGGGGCGAGTGCTGTCCGATCCATCGGTCGCCAAGATACTGCATGATGCCCAGCAGGACCTTACGATCCTGCACCGGGTGACCGGGTCCACGCCGCGCAACGTCTTCGATATTCAGCAGGTCGCCGGGCTCGCCGGGCTCAGCGCCACCCTCTGCCTGGAGGATCTCCTGCGCGAGACCGTCGGCGCGACGCTTGTCCCGAGTGCGACTAGAACCAACTGGTTACAACGTCCGCTATCTGATCGGCAGACCGCCTACGCGCTCGACGACGTGCGGTATCTGCCCGCGGCTCGTGAGAAGCTGCTCGCGCGTGTCCGAGACAGAGGGCGTGAAGCCTGGATGGCAGAAGAGCTGGCGCTGTACGACGATCCGGGGCTCTACGCCGAGCGAGATCCGCGGAGACAGTTTGAGCGGGTCAAGGGCCGCGCAAAGCTGCCTTCTCGCCAGCTCGCGGTCCTGCGCGAGCTGGCGGCCTGGCGAGAAGACGAGGCCCGGCAGCGCGACCTGCCGCGGGGGCACGTGGTGCCAGACCAGGTTTTGTTAGATCTGGCGGCCCGCGCGCGACACGGCGCGTTGGACCTGGGCACGCTCAGGGGGCGTTTCGACCCAGGCAAGTACGAGGTGGCGATTGTCGCGGCCATCGAGAAGGGGCTTGCGGCGAAGGAGCACGAGCGACCTCGCGTTGCCCCGCGTACTGCACGGGACGTGGCTTTCACCGCACGTGTGGACCGTGCCCTGGCATACCTCAGGAGCAAGGCTATCGAAGAGGGCGTCGACGCTCAACTCGTCGCCTCTCGTGCCGAGTTGTCGGCACTAATGGCGGACGGCATCTCGGCCTCGGCCGAAGCCCATCGGCTGTTGCGCGGCTGGCGCCGGGAGTTCATTGGGGATGAGGTGCTTTCCCTCTGTCGTCGCTCCTAATGCTCTCTGGGGGGGCGTGTTCAGCACGATCTCCGGTTGGCCACACACGGTAACTTGACGTGGAGACTAAGTGCGTCGTTCCCCAAGTGAGCACCACACTGCGGAGACGGCACAGTTGGACCGCCGCCGCAGACCGCCGCGGTTTCCGAAACCGCAGCGGTCTTCTCCGACTGGATGCCGGACTTGAGGAACGACGCACTAAGTGGTGCATCTACCAACAAGTCCTTTGGGCGTTCGTAGAGGCGGACCGCCGTGTCCGCCAGGGGCGGGGGGCGCGCCCCTCAGGAGTGGGCAGGATTCGTCTTGCCTTGGCTGGGGTGGGGCCGCGCCAGTTCCCTCGCCCTTGCGCACAAGGGAGAGGGTTAGGGTGAGGGTTCGCCCGGTCTACTCTCACCCTAACCTTCTCACCCAGCGGAGAGGAGGGAACGAGCCAACCCCAATATCTGCCCACTCCTGAGGGCGCGCCCCCCGCCCCGCCCCTGGCGGACACGGCGGTCCGCCTCTACGTATGTTGCGTATGTCGATTGAAGTTGGCGGATGCACCACCAAGATACATCCGCTCTGCTATTATCCTCTCTTCAGAAAGACAGTCAGACGTGCGAGTCATATGACAGACGCTAAATGACCTCTTGTCCTGCTATTCGGCCGCTTCGCGGCTGACCGAATGCGTCTGGTGCTTGGGGGCCATGAATAGGACCACCGGGATTTCGGACTCCTCCAGGATATGGGCTGCCACGCTACCGTGGACTAGTCGCGACACTCCGTGGCGACCGTGGGTGGCCATGGCGATGAGATCCACGCGGTGCTCGCGTGCGGTCCTGAGGATCTCCTCGGCCGGCTTGCCAAAGACCACCTCAGCGATAATCTCGAAACCGTCCCCGAGCTTCTCCTTGCCAATCGACTCCAGATATCGTCGGTACCTAGTCTCGATCCCCAGCCTTTGTTCCCAAGTGGGGACAACTCTGTCACCCTCCGAATGTGCCTCGTTAAGGATCGGAGGCGAAACGCGCACCAGGACAGCTTCAGCCGGCGCCTTGACCAAATCGCCAATGTGTGGAAGGACGCTCTCCGCCAGAGGAGTGCCATCGAGCGGGACTAGGATCTTCATGCCTGGAACCTCCTTCTCGCTTGATAGTTTCGATTCGCGTTGTTGAGGCGTATTGTATAGGGTGCTGGCTCGCGGGCCAAGGCCCCTTGGTCCGATTTCGGGCAGAAAGTAGGACCGGAGTACTTACTGCCCGGTCTACGGACGGAAACGGGGGTCTAGAATGTCTCGTAGCGCGTCTCCCAGGAGGTTGACGGAGAGAACTGTGAGCATGATTGCCAGCCCCGGAAACGTGCCTAGCCACCAGGCCGTATCGAGATAGACACGGCCGTCTGATAGCATGCTACCCCATGAAGGCGTTGGAGGGGGAACTCCGAATCCAAGGAAGCTCAGGCTACTCTCAACGATGATGATTTGCGCTAGCATAAAGGTCCACACGACGATCACGGGAGATAGCACGTTCGGTAGAACATGCTGCAAGGCGATTCGCAGATCCGAGGCCCCGATGGCTCGTGCAGCTTCCACGTACTCTTTCTCTTTGACAGCCATGACATCGGCCCGAACTAGTCGTGCGAACTGTACCCAGCCGAAGATGGACAAGATAAGCACGAGATTCTGGATGCCAGGGCCCGTGACGGCGACGATGGCTATCGCGAGCACGAGGTAGGGGAATGCGATCTGGGCGTCGGCAATGCGCATGATCACGTCGCCAATCCGGGGACGCAAACCCGCGATCATCCCCAGCGCGACGCCGACGACGCTGGTCACGATCGTACAGCCGAACCCGATGGCCAGAGACACGCGCGCCCCGTGGATCAGGCGACTCAAGATGTCGCGACCGAATTGATCGGTACCCAGGATGTTCTCGAACGATCCGCCACTCTCCCAGAATGGTGGACGCAGGCGACGTGTGACGTCCTGTGCCAGCGGGTCGTGAGGCGCGAGGATTGGCGCGAGAAGCATGCTCAGGATCATCAACACGAGGAAGCCCAGGCCTACCAGCGCAACCTTGTGCCCAAGCAGGCCGCGCAGAGCCCGTTGTCGCAGGGTGACCGTTCCCCTGGCCGTGGCAAGGGGCGCGGGGACGATGTCGGGGGATTTTGCCTGGATCATACTCTCTGCCATCCGAATCACGCCAGCTTAATGCGCGGATCGAGCGCGCGATAGATGATATCGACGAACAAGTTGATCAGGACAGCCAGTATTGTCACGACGAATACCGACGCCTGAACGACAGGGTAATCTCGACCCAGCACAGACTGGACCATTAGTCGGCCCACGCCGGGCCACGAGAAGATTGATTCGACGATTACCGCTCCACCCAGGAGTTGTCCCAGGTCGACGCCGATGATAGTCACGATGGGAATCAGAGTGTTCCTGACCGAGTGACGCGATAGTACCAGTCGAGGCGAGAGACCCTTGGCATGGGCGGTTCGCACGTAATCTTGACCGAGCACCTCGAGCATGCCCGACCTTGTGAGCCGGACCAACTTGGCAAGCGGCAGCGAGCCGAGCGTGATTCCTGGGAGAATGAGGTGTCTCCATTCCGCCGACCCGAACGATGGAAGCCAGTGTAGGTTCACGGAGAAGATCAGCAGCAAAAGGATACCGAGCCAGAACATCGGCATCGACTGTCCGAGAAGTGCGGCCACCATCGCCAGGCTGGCGCCGAACGAGCGGCGTCGCATCGCGGCGTAAATCCCGACCGGGAAGGCCACCACGATGGCGAAGGCAAAGGCCGCGATCGTTAGCTTCAGCGTCTCGGGGACACGCTCCAGCACCATGCTCATGGCGCCCTGGTGGGTGCTGATGGAGTCCCCGAAATTCAATGTCAGGACCTGACCCATGAATCGCACATACTGCACCTGCAAGGGCTGGTCGAATCCCAGCGAACGCCGAATCTCAGCGATCGTCTCGACGCTTGCGTTTTGCCCGGCCAGCATGGCCGCGGGGTCACCGGATAGGCGGAGGAGGAAGAAGAGGACCGTCGATACGGCGAGCAACACAAAGATCAGTTGCACGACACGCCGCGCCAGGTAGTGGAGCATCTTTCATCCCTTCCTAACTATCCACCCAACTGCATGTCAGGATAGTAAACATAGACCGGCTCGTTGCCCGCCCTGGTGCCGATTGCAACAAGCCCTACTCAGGCAATAGATCGTCCAGTTCCCTCTCCCTTCGGTAAGGGAGAGGGTCAGGGTGAGGGTCCCGCCAACCTCGCCACAAACGCCAGCACCTGTGCGGCCCTCACCCCAGCCCTCTCCCAGAGGGAGAGGGGGCAGGCCGGGCACCTCACCCGGATTTCCTGTAGGAAGCACTACTGCTCCGTTACAGGGTTGCCTATCACTCTGCTTTCGACCATCCAGAGCGTTTCCTTCTGTGGTGGAGCCGAGGCTCCACCACAGTGTCTCATATCAGTCCTCGATGGACAACTGGTCGCGATGTGACCTTCTAATAGTAGGTCCAGCCCCGGAACTGCTGGCCCGGAACGCGGCTAGCCATCAGCTCGCCGACGCCGCTTTCGTGGGCGATATCGCGTGTCACCTGCTCGGCTGCCGAGGCGACCTCCGCCTCGTCCCAGATGGTGCAGCGGCCGCCCTCGAGCAGCTTGCGCCCTGCCACGAAGACCGTGTCGACGAGCTGGCCCTCTCCGCCCCAGACGAGGTTCGCGAGGAGCCGTCGGCCCCCGTAGGTTGGCCGAAGGGTTGGATAGTCCAGGTTGACGATGATACAGTCCGCGCTCTTCCCCATTTCGAGAGAGCCTGCCTCGTGGTCCATGAAGAGGGTGCGAGCCCCGCCGATCGTCGCCATTTCCACGACCGTCTCGGTGCGCGGCAAGGACTTGTCCGCCGGGGCCTCTTGCCCGGCTTCCATCTCGCGGCGGACGGCCATGTTTCCCGCCAGGAGCACGTCCTTCATAGCCCGCCATGGCGTCTGGGAGTCCGCGATGAGGGGAGCGTCAGTGCCAATGCCGGGAAGCATGCCATTGCCCAGCAGATGGTGCACCGGGAGTCCCAGACCGTCGAAGAACCGCACCACGGGAACCAGAGCGACGCGCGCGTCGGCCTTGGCCAGCACGGGGAACTCCTCAGGACGCATGCCATGGGCCTTGCCGATGTAGATCGGCTCGTTGAGAATGTCGAACTGCTGGTAATACGCCACCTGACCGCCATGGAAACCCCGCTCGATCAGGCGGGCGCCGAGGCTATTATCACTCATGTCGATATCGAAATGGCAGCCAAACCGCTCCGCACCCTGCTTCAGGCGCCGCATGTCCTCCTGATCGGTGATCCATGCGTAGTTGATTATGCCGGGGACAACTTCGACCAGAGGGGAGTTGAACTTCGCGCGCAGTCGCTCGACTTCGATCAATCCCTCTTCCGCTCGCTCTTTACCCTCGGGCGGCACCATGGATCCATCGACCGGACAGCGGGCCAGGAAGCCGCGTATTCCAGCCTCTTTGACCGCGGCCCAGATGCCGTCGACGGTGTCCTTGCGCGTGTTCATGAAGTGCTCGTCGTGCGTTGCCGTGTAGCCCGCCTTGATCAACTCGATCATGTGCTGGCGGCCCAGCAGATAACCGCGCTCCTCGTCGATCCGCGCGGCCATGGCGTAATGGCGCTCCGCGACTCTTTTCACCGCCTCGACCAGATCTCCCTGGACCGGCCAGCGCTCGTCATTATAGCCACGGAAGCAGACCTGCACGAGATGGTTGTGGGCGTTTGTCATTCCAGGCAGGACGGCCTTGCCCTTCGCGTCGATCACCTCGGTAGCGGTGTAGTTGCAGTCGGACATCGAGCCAACGGCCGTGATCCGTCCTGCCGTGATGGCGACGAACCCGTCCGTGAAGACCCGTCGCTGCCCGTCGATGGTGATGACGTACCCGTTCTTAATGAGGGTATCAACCTGTTGCATGCTTTCTGCCTCTTTCCTTTTATTCCTCTGGTTCCACCAGCCAGACGTGACCTTCGGGATCGGCGAAGGCGGCGAAACGCTCTAGCCCCGGCAGGGCCATGCCACCATGGGCGCCGATGGCGTTTAGCAGACCTGGCACGTCCCGCGTGCTCAAGATCGGCAGCATCGGCTCCGCCGCCAGGTCACGCCGTGGGTCTTCGATAATACCCTTGAAGGCGATCTGCAGGATGGTGTAGGGGTCGATCTGCATCATGTGACCGAACCCTTCTGTGCCACGGAGCTCTGGCCAACTGAGCGCGCTGGCGTAGAAATCCCGGGAGGCATGAAGATCGGTCACCTGGAATATCAACCAGCCGATGCCGAGCCAGCGGGCGATGCCCTCGCGGCGGATACGGTCGATGGTCGCGAGGTCTTCTTCTCGCACTGAGTCCTTCATCCGCTGTTGGATACCGAACGGGCGGTTCTCCGGGTCGTGAAAGTAGCCGATACGGCCGTGTCCCCGCATGTCGTAGTCGAACAGCGGGTTGATCCACTGTGCGCCGAGCCGGGTTACTTCCGCGGCTTCTTCGTCAACAGCGAACGTCCGAGCGATGGGAATGATGCCACGGTGGTCAAATCGATCGTCGAGGGGCGGCGCTTGCCGCCCCCCGGGTGCGAGGTAGAGCGATTGATCCCAACCGAGCTGCACTTCCTGCCACCCCGCTACAGGGGCTGGCTCGACACGGAAACCCAGGCCGTCGCGGTAGAACGCGGCGACCCGATCGACGTCCACAACACGGTAGAGCACAGCCCGTAGGGCCGGCGGGTTAGCAGGCGAATCCGGCATGGCAGCGCTCCTATTTAACGAAGTAGAGACGATCGTAGTACTGCTCGGTCTCGGAGCCGTGTGCGATGAGACCCTCGAGCTTGGGCGCAGCCGCATCGATCCACACATCCTCGGTCAGGAACAGGAACGGCGCGTCGTCATGCAGCAGCTTCGTGCACTTCCAGAGCAGTTCCTCCCGTTTCTTCGGGTCGAGCTCCTTTTCGCTGGCAGCGTAGGCGGCATCGAACTCGGGATTCTTGTAGTGTGTGGCGGGATTATCGCTGCGGAACCAGTTGTAGGCTCCCGATGGATCCAGGTACGGCCGGGAGAAGAGACCGAAGTGAAGGATATCAGGCCGCGCCTTTCGGTTATAGAAGTAGTCGGTGGCCAGCGCCACGTCCATGAGTGGCGTGTACTCGACGTCTATCCCGACCTTCTGGAGCTGAGCTTGAACGTACTCGCCAATGTCGCGACGAACGCTGCCCGGGGTCGCGTAGGCTGAAGCCATCGAAATCTTGAAGCGGGTCTTGCCGTTCAACGGGAAGCCAGCTTCATCCAGCAACTTGGCTGCCTTGTCGGGATCGTATGGGTAGGGCTTGACCGACGGGTCGAAGCCATAGGTGCCTGAGGAGGGAATCTGGCCGGACTCAGGAATCGTCAGCCCGCCGAGCACCGCCTTAGCGAGAGTTTCCTTGTCGACAGCGTAGTTGAGCGCCTGGCGTACGCGAACGTCGCCGATCGGCGGTGGCTTCGGCTTCCCATCCTGGGTCACCGTGTCTATGAAGGCTCCCAGCGAGTTGCCCTTGGTCATCGTGATGAGCTTCGCGCCCATCTGCTTGAGTTGCGGGATGGCGTTGAGCGCCACCATGTTGATGAATTGGATATCACCTGCCAGCAGGGCAGCCTTCTGCGCGGACGGCTCTACCATCTGCCGGATGGTGATATCAGTCAGAATCGGCTTACGCCAAGAATGGCCGGGAAAGGCCTTCAAGACCACCTGCTCGTTAGGGACGAACCGGACCAATTGGTAGGGACCGCTGCCAATGGGTGCCGCGGCGAAGGCCTTGTCGCGGGCGTCGTTATCGGAGCCCAGCCCCATGTAGTATTTCTCGGGAAAGATCGGGAGTCGTCCCAGCCTTTTGACGAAGATGGCGTCGGGTACGGTGGTCTTGATGACGACCGTCTGCGGGTCGGGCGCCTCGACCGACTTGAACGTGGTGAAAATGCTCGCCGTCGCCAGTGGCTTCTCCTTGCGTACGGCTCGCTCCAGACTGAACTTGACGTCGCTGGAGGTCAGAGGATCGCCGTTGTGGAACTTCAGGCCGGACCGCAGCTTGAACTCGTAGGTCGTGTCGTCGAGCCGCTTGTACTCGGTTGCGAGCATTGGCTTGACGTTGCCGTCGGGCTCGAAGCTGACTAGCATCTCATAGATATCCCAGCGGCGTGCGTTCGTGCCGGTGATGAACATCGAGTCCAGTGATGCGGGCATGTTGCTGACACCGGCGATGAGGACCTGTTTGTCGGCAAGGTTGGCTGCTGCGCTTGCGCTGGCGCTTGGCGAGGCGCTGCCCGCAGCCTTTGGAGAGGCGGCTGGTGTCGAATTGGCGCATCCCTGGATTACTCCGGATAGGCCGACACCGGACAAACCGAGAAGCGTAATGAACTGACGGCGGGTGAGGTTATCCATGCCTATTCCCCTTTCGTGGTGGTTAGCCGAGCTTGGCTGGCTTAGGATGGGTGCTAGCTGCACGAGCCGATCGAGCAACTGTATGGCAACGATGGCGCCAAGATCTGTCTCGGGCGCTAGCCCGGGGACATCCATCAGAAGCATGGCGGTCAGATGAACCTGTCACCACTGACCGCGCTTCAACGCGACGCGATCGAGCTTTCCGCCGAGTGTCCTCGGAAGGCGGTCAACCGATCGTATTCTGAAACTGACCTGCGAAACGCGTGCAACCGCCGCTTCAATGGAAGCGATGGAAGCAATGTCCGGATTATCCCGGTCGGAAACCACGAACACGGTGGCTTGGCATTCTTCCTCCAGTTGGACGCCCGCGACAGCTACTTCGCGCACGTTGGGCAGGCGTGAGACCTCTTCCTGGATCTCGCCCGGGAAGACTAATTGTCCTTCGCTCTCGAAAACATCCGACCGGCGGTCGATGACGTACAGATAGCCGCGTTGGTCCCATTGGCCCACATCGCCAGTATTGAACCAGTCATCGTACATAGATGAGACAATGGGCCCGACAGCGGGGTCGTACCCGGCTACGACAGACGGTCCACGGACGCAAATGTCGCCCCGCACTCCGGGCGGAACGGGGCGTCCTCCTTCATCCACCACTTCCACTTCGAGTGTGGGCAAAGGTCTGCCAACACACGAGGGCGTCCCGAAGGCCGGATCAGTGGCAGACAGGGCGGTGATCATGCCGGACTCAGAGGTGCCATAGGAGACGACGAAGTCCGCCCGCGGGAAAGCGGCGGTGATGCGGCGCGCGAGCCCGACCGGGATTCGCTGTCCGATCGCGACCGCGGTGCGCAGGCGCGGCTCTGCAATGTCGCCGAGATCGGGCTGCTCCAGAATTTGCGACCAATGAGGGGTCTGAAGCGGCAGAATCGTCACGCCATCACGGATCGCGGCGACCGTACGGGCGGCATCGAACCGCTCGAGCAGGACGAGTGAGCCGCCCAAGACGAGCACAGCTCTTACCATACCGGAAAGGACGCTCAGGTTCATCGGGGTGATACACAACCATCGATCGCCCTCGCAAGCCCGGTAGGCGAGGATCCTTTGCCAGGCGTTCCAGACATCAGAGCGGACGGTGCGCAGGATAGCCTTTGGACGGCCGGTGCTGCCAGCGGAAAACTCGACGCTGGAGACCTGGTCCGGATCCCGGCGAACGATCCAGCGCTCGTCCTCTGCTTCCGATTGAGCGAGGAACCCGCCGATGTCAGCGGTGTGCCCGCCCACGTCCCAAACTTGAGCGCCTGAGGTCGCTAGGTTGTGGAGTCCGGCGGCCTCGGCGCCGACGAAGAGATGCTCCACACCCAGAGCCTCGGCCATCTCTGGCAGGGCCGGGCCCAGAGTCCAACTCAGCATGACCGGCTGCAGTCCGGCGGCCTGAGAGCCAAGATAGAGCGCGACTGGATCAACGCCACGGTAGGTGGCAATGCCGATCCGATCGCCTGGCGCCAGATCCAGCCGGCGAAACGCGGCCACGATCTGGCTTACCCGTCGCTCAAGCTGTCGATATGTCAGCCGCTCGTCCTCGAAGGCCACTGCAAGCTGGTCGGGACGATACCGCGCGTGACTGGCAAGGGCGAGCAGCAGATCCATGTCCACCACGAATGTGCCTCCTCAGTCCTTGTCCAGCGGTGACCGGGGAATGGCCCCCTGTCGCTCTGCCTCTTCCCAGATTCGCTCACAGGCGGCTCTGGCCTGGTTGGCCAGCGTTACCTCGTCAAGGGTGGTCGAGCGACCATCCTGGACGAGGATCTTTCCACCGATCGTCACGAAGTCCACGTCACTCCCGTATGAGTAGTACACGGCGGATCGCAATGGCTCTATCACGGGCGAGTTGTGGACTCGGGTGAGGTTAACGGCGATGAGGTCGGCCGTGGCGCCGGGCTGGATGTGCCCAAGATCGGACCGCGAGAGGTAGCGCGCTCCGACGCTGGTGGCTGCTTCCAGCACTTGCGTGGCGCTCGGACGATCGAGCGTCCTGACCGCGATCTTGCCGAGCACGGCAGCATCCTTCATTTCTTCCACGAGGTCGCACTGGAAGGAGTCTGTCCCGAGGGCGACTGGGACGCCGGCATCGACAAACCGCTGGAAGGGCGAGATCACTGCCTCCTTGCTCTTCCGAGACGCACAGTGCCCGACGAACGTTCCGGAATCGCGCAGGACCGGGATATCCTCCTCCGCGACATAAGTCGCGTGGGCACAGAGCAGATCCGGCCCGAGCAGACCGGCTTCGAGCAGGACGCCAACAGGGGTCTTGCCGTACTTTGCCTGTGTCTCATTTAGCTCGTTTGGTGCCTGGCAAAGGTGCGTGCTGATCGGGCAGTGCAGCTCGTTGGCCATCTGCCGCACCTGCCTGAGGACGGAAGGTGGAACGGTGTGCGCGCTTGCTGGGGCGAGCATCATGCGGATGCGGCCGCTGGCGCTTCCGTCATAGCGTGCAAAAAAGGTCTCGTGGAGCTTGAGCTCGGCATCCTGATCGTCAATACCGCTGACGTCGTCTCGTGCGGCGACGCCGTCTTTAATGTAGCCCAGTCGGTGCTCGATGCTTAACGGCAGGGTCAAGCACGTGTAAGTCCGGGCGCCGAGCTCGTCGACCGCGGAGAGGAACCCTTCGAGGTCCACCGATGATTGATTGACGATGGTTGTCGTCCCCGTCCTGAGCATGCCGTAGACGTCCCAGCGCACGATGGCCCGCAGCTCGTTACGGAAGCGCTCGGTGTAGGCGATCTTCCAGAGCTTCGTCAGAGCGGTGTAGAAGGCGCCACCGGTAGCCATAGGCAGGTCTTCCGCGATGCCACGAGCGATGGGACCGGGACCGGCGTGGGTGTGGATGTTGATCAATCCAGGCAGGACAAGATGGCCAGGTAGATCGATTACCGGCGCATCGATGCCCGAAGGATCGCGGAGCACGTCGGCGATGCGCTCACCCTCGATGAGCACAACGACGTTCTCGTCGATTCGCCCTTTCCCGAGGCATGTCCAGCGTGGCCGAAGCAGAAACCGGCTAGGCATGATGGCGCGCACTCCTTCGTACCGGTATTGAGAACACTGTTCCGCATCCTGCGAGGCGTGCCCATAATAGCACAGGGTTGAAGGGGTGTCAAGCGTATGATTCGTGTCAATCCAGGCTCAATCTTATTGACATCGAGCGGTCTACCGTGTATGATGGGCAGCGATCCGGAACGCTGTTCCTCAAGGAGTGCATCATGTCAAATGACATGGCTAAATCGGCTAGCCGGGCATTCGAAATCCTGGACTGTTTCATTAGGGCCGGCTCCGATCTCGGCGTATCGGAGATTAGCCGACAACTGCGCTGCAGCAAGAGCATGGTCCATCGACTGCTGGTCTCCCTTGAGGCAGCCGGCTACGTGAGTGCCGATCCCAACAGCCACCGCTACCGCTTGGGTTTCAAGGCCATCCAGCTTGGGCTCGCTGCCCAAAGACAGGTCGAGGTGCGGAGCCTGGCGCGTCCCGTCATGCAGCGCCTCCGTGACCTCACTCGCGAGACGGTGACTCTCAGCCTCCTGCTTGCCGATCAGTCGCGCGTGTATCTCGAACAGATCGAGAGTCCCCAGGAAATTCGGCAGACCGTGGAGCTTGGCGGTCGTTACCCCCTGTTCTTCGGCAGCAGCGGCAAGTCGATTCTAGCCTTTCTGCCCGAGGAGCGGCAGGAGCAGATTCTTGCCGGCGCGGTAGGACGAACGCGAGCCGATGGCTGGCCTTTGGATCTGGCGGCGCTCAGGCAGGATCTCGACCGGGTCCGTTCCCAGGGCTTTGCCTGCTCTCTCTCAGAACGCATTCTGGGTGCTGCCTCTGTCGCGGCCCCTATCTTCAACCATGCGCGCGAAGTTGTTGGCTGTCTCTCGATCGCTGGGCCTGCCGTGCGGCTTACGACGGAGCGTATGGAGCAATTCGCGCCGCTCGCAGCGGCGGCCGCGGCCGAGGTCTCGCGCGATCTCGGCTTCGTCAGCGCTGACGATCTGGCGCCTGTTGATGTTGTGACTGCCGCGGGTTGAGTGGCTACCCAGCCAAGAATCGGTTGGAGCGCCTGGCTTACCGCGTAGCGTACGAATTATGCTCATGGCCAACACGCCATGAGCCGGGGGGCGCGAATGAGCACAGCAAATCAGCCGGAGGAAACGCAGCAAGGCGGCGCAGCGCCGCCCCTAACCGGCGTTAAGGTGGTCGATGCCGCGACGCTCTTTGCCGGGCCGCTTGCGGCTACCATCCTGGGGGACTTCGGTGCCGACGTGATCAAGATCGAGCATCCGAAGGGCGATCCGGTGCGCTGGCATGGACACAGCAAGGACGGCGTTCCGCTCTGGTGGAAGGTGATTTCCCGCAACAAGCGAGCGATTACTCTTAACTTCAGTCGACCCGAAGGACAGGAGTTGCTCCTTGATCTGATCGCTGATGCCGATGTCTTGATCGAAAACTTTCGACCCGGGACGCTCGAGCGTTGGAATCTTGGGTGGGGGCGGTTGCACGCACACAACCCCAAGCTGGTGTTGCTGCGCATGACCGGCTTTGGCCAGTTCGGCCCTTACGCTCACCGCCCGGGCTTCGGCACGCTGGCCGAGTCCATGAGCGGCTTTGCCCACATCACGGGGCAACCCGATTCTACTCCCACCCTGCCGCCCTTTGGGCTCGCCGATGGCATAGCCGGGCTTGCCGGAGCCATAGCGACCATGATGTGTCTCTATAATCGCAACTTCGGGGGCGGACAGGGCCAGGTAGTCGACCTGGCGATTATCGAGCCAATTCTCTCCATCCTGGGACCGCAGCCCACCGTGTTCGATCAGCTCGGCATTATCCAGACGCGCACGGGCAACCGCTCAGGGAACAATGCGCCCAGAAATACCTATCGCACCGGCGATGGCCGCTGGGTCGCGATTTCAACTAGCGCACAGTCGATTGCCGAACGAGTAATGCGCCTGGTGGGACATTCCGAGGTAATCGAGGAGCCCTGGTTCAAGTCAGGCGCCGAACGCGCGAAGCACGCCGATACCCTCGACGCCATGGTGGGCGGCTGGATTGCCGAGCACTCGTTGGAGGATGTCGTAAAGGCCTTCGAGGAAGCGGAGGCGGCTGTGGCGCCGATCTACGACGTGTCGGATATCATGCGCGATCCTCAGTATCAGGCGCTCCAGAGCATTGTCACGATCCCGGACGACGAGCTCGGCCCCATCAAGATGCAGAACGTGCTGTTCCGGTTGTCACAGACCCCTGGCAGGATTCGTTGGGCGGGTCGAAGGCTGGGACAGGACAACGAAGAGGTCTACGGTGCGCTGGGCTTTGGACCGGAGCGACTGGCGCAGTTGCGGGAACAGGGAGTGATCTGATGCCGCGCGTACTACCGCCGCTGCGTAGCCATCTCTATGCCCCGGGTAACAACCTCAAGCTCCTGGGGAAGGTCCACCTCGCCGGCGCTGATGCTGTCATCTTCGATCTGGAGGATGCTGTGCCCACGAACGAGAAGGCGCGGGCACGTGGGCTGGTGGCCGAGGCAGTGCGCGCCCGGGCAGGGCAGCCCGGACCGGCCGTTTTCGTCCGGATCAACCACCCCTCGATCGGTCTGGCGGAGGAGGACATCAGAGCCGTTGTTCAGCCGGGACTGTCCGGCTTGCGCATTCCGAAGGTGGAGGACGCCGACACCGTGCGCCGGGTGTCCTCCTGGGTGGCCCAAGCCGAAGAATCCGCCGGGGTTCCGGCTGGATCGACCGTGCTTGTTTGCATCATCGAGAGTGCGGCCGGCGTCTTCCGCGCTTACGAGATCGGCGCGGCTGACCCGCGCGTCCTCGCGCTTACCTACGGCGCGGCTGATCTGGAGCGCGATCTAGATCTCAGACCCGGCCTTGATGACCTCGAAACGCTGTACGTTCGCTCGCAGCTCGTGCTCGCTTCCCGTGTGGCGGGAGTGCGTCCGCCGATCGATACGGTATTCAGGCGGCTTGACGACGTTGACGGACTCGGGCGCTCAACGCGCCGGAATCAAGCTCTGGGCTTCTTCGGCAAATCGGCCATTCACCCGAAACAGGTGGCGACGATCAACGCAATCTACAGTCCGAGCGAGGCTGAGGTAGCGCACGCGAGGGCTGTTATTTCGGCCGCCGAGGTTGCGGCGGCACAAGGATCGGGCGCGCTCAAGCTCGATAGCGGGGAGTTCGTTGATGAGGCGGTGGTGCAGCGAGCCCGGGACATCCTGCGGCTGATCGAACAATCGGCCCATCCTACCGGATAGATTGCTCCATACCACGTCGCAATATTCAGTACCGGGAGATGAGCATGTCGAACGCAGATCGCCTTTGGCACCTTCTCGAGGGCGCCAGGGTGTATGATTTGGGTCAGCCCCTCGATCCTAGCATGCCGGTGTCACCCAATCACCCAGGCTTTCGAATGGCACTAATCCGCCGCCACGGCGACATGGTGCGGGCGGATGGCGGGTCGGCCGCGAGTGAGATGTTCGTGACCGGTGGGCATGTGGGTACCCATATCGACGCCCTGGCGCACGTCTCCCATCAGGGCAAGCTTCATGGTGGGGTAGACGCCTACGAGGCCCAGACGGGTGGCCGCTTTCTGGAGCTTGGGATCGACCGTGTCTCCCCGATCGTCTGCCGTGGCGTGCTGCTGGACGTGGCGGGGCTATACGATGTCCCGACGCTGCCGGCGGGGTATGCCATCACCGCGCAGGACTTGCGCCGCGCGGCGGACAGGGCCGGAATAGAAGTGCGCGCCGGTGACGCGGTGCTCGTTCGCTCCGGGTGGGCCGCCAATTGGTCGAACCCTGCCGTATACATCGGGCACGATGCGGGCGTGCCAGGCGTCGACGTCTCTGGCGCCGAGCAGATCGCCGCCTGGGGCAGTCGAGCTACGGGCCACGATAGCGTGGCTTACGAGCAGATCCGGCCCGGTGCCGGCCACAGTCTGTTGCCCGTTCACCGCATCCTACTGGTTGAGCATGGCATCTTTATCGTGGAGAACCTGAACCTGGAGCAGCTTGCCTCCGAGCGGGTCTGCGAATTTCTGTTCGTGGTCACTCCTCTCAAGCTAGTCGGCGCAACCGGCTCGCCGGTGCGGCCGATTGCGGTGGTGACGCAGTGAGCCAGAACACCGCAAACGCCGATCTGACGCTCGTTCAGGCGTTGTCCGGATTTGTGGCCGACGTCACCTTCGAGCGCTTGCCGCAAGAGGTTAGCGCCAGCGTGAAGCAGCGGGTGCTTGACACGATCGGTATCTGTCTGGCTGCCTCGGCGGACCGACTTGCCGATGGGGTGGGCGATGTCATAGAGCTCTGGGGCGGTCGAGAGCAGTCCAGCGTGGTGCTCAGGCCGGGGCGCTTTCCGGCGCCCAGCGCCGCTCTCTTCAATGGGACGCTCGCGCACAGCCTGGATTTCGACGATACACACCTGCCTTCCGTGCTACATCCCAGCGCCAGCGTCGTTCCTGCCGCCCTCGCCATGGGCGAGGCGCTGAGCTGCTCCGGACAGGATGTCATCGCCGCGGCCGCGGCTGGCTACGAAGTCTGCATCCGGACCGGTATGGCCGGCTACGACCCAAAGCTGGGCAACTCGGTCTTCTTCGAGAGGGGCTGGCACGCTACCTCGATCTGCGGCGCACTGGCCGCCGCTGCCCTTGGCGCCAAGCTACTCGGGCTCGGGCCCGAGGGGATCGCTCACGCGATGGGCATAGCCGCGAGCATGTCTTCAGGACTGATCGAGTCCAACCGCGCGGGCGGATCTGTGAAGCGTCTGCACTGCGGCTGGGCTGCTCACAGTGGTCTCACAGCCGCGTTGCTGGCCGAGCGTGGCTATACCGGCCCATCGACTGTTTTTGAGGGGCGCTTCGGCTTTTATGCCGCCTATTGCGATGGTCAGTTCGATCCCATCCAGATAACCGAAGGTCTTGGAGAGCGCTGGTGTGCGCCAGACATCTTCTTCAAGCCCTATCCGGCCAACCATTTCACACACGCGATGATTGATGCGGCGCTGGCGCTAAAGCGCAAGTTCGCGGTCGACGTCGAGACCATCGAGGAGATCGAGCTGGGCGCAGCGTCGGCGCCGCTGCGCACTATCGGT
Organism: Chloroflexota bacterium; assembly: GCA_004297765.1. Taxonomy (GTDB): domain Bacteria; phylum Chloroflexota; class Dehalococcoidia; order FW602-bin16; family FW602-bin16; genus FW602-bin16. The sequence goes on from SCTZ01000210.1 coordinate 24,839, forward strand.
GAGCCGCGCGAGCAAAAGATCCGACCTCAAAGCGGTTACCACGCTCAGTTCAGTGGTCCCTTCGCTGTGGCCACGGCGCTGCTCGGCGGTAGCGGACTCGGCGTCTCGTTCGGGGACTTTACGGACGAGAAGGTGAAAGATCCGGCCTTCCTGGCCCTCGCGGCGAAGGTGCGCACGTTTGTCGACGCCGAGTGCGAGCGGGTCTTCCCGAACCAGTTCCCGGCGATAGTGCGCCTGCGGTTGCGTTCGGGTGAGGTGTTGGAAGAACGAGTGATGGCCAACCGGGGTGGCCCGGACAACCCTCTGAGCGACGACGAGCTGCTTCTCAAGTTCCGCTTGAACGCGGAGCGCAGCGTTGCGCCAGCTCAGGCCGAGCGCATTGCCGCCGCCATCATGTCCATGCAGCGCCTAGAACGAGTCGGTGACATACTGGCGCTGGCGCGCGATTAGTAGGATGAATGCGTCTGATCGGTCCGATCGGTCCGATCGGACCGATCAGTCCGATATGAAGCCTTTCGCCCATCGGGTGACCGGAGATCCGGCACCAGTGTTTGACCACAATGGATTGTGGGGCTTTCATTGTGCCAACAGCCGCTCGATTGTCATCCTGAGCCGCAGCGAAGGATCTCCTGTTGGAGGGACGAAGAGCGTCTGAGTCGCGAGAAGAGCCCTACTGGAACGACCAACGGGGAGATTCTTCGCGCTGCGGCGCTCAGAATGACAAAGAGGGCGGCGCTCAGAATGACAAAGAGGGTCTTCTCTGTGGTCAAGCACTTGCGCTCACTTGAGGCGAAAAGGCAAATCCGCATACCCGAGATAACTATTTCATGCTAACACAACGAGCAGGAGGAGAAATGAGCCGGTACGACACCGCTGTGCTAAACGGTATCGTTGTCATTCCTTACTATGGTCCCGTGCGCTGCGACATAGGCGTGCGCGATGGGGTGATCGTGACCCTCAGCGACGCGATAGCTCCCACGGAAGCGGGCGAGGTGATCGACGCCAAGGGCAAGCTCGTTCTGCCCGGTGCGGTGGATTCACACTTTCATCTTGGCATCTACCGACCGCTTGCCGAGGACGTCGAGAGCGAGACCGCTTCCTCCCTTGTGGGCGGCGTCACCACGGTCCTGAGCTACTTCCGCACCGGGCATAGCTACCTTAACCGAAGCGGCCCCTACCGAGAGATCTTTCCGGAGGTGCTGACCACCACCGCGGGCCGCGCTCACACGGACTTCGGCTACCACATCGCCATCATGACCCCGGAGCAGCTCGACGAGGTGGATTGGCTGGTTGCGGAGCAGGGTGTCGCGACTTTCAAGTACTATATGTTCTACAAGGGACTCACCCTGAAGGCCGACTCCACTCAGGCTAGCGATTACACCATGGCAGGGGCCTACGACCTGGGGCATCTCTACCAGATCATGCAGCGCGTCGCGGCCGCCTCTGCGCGCTACGGCCAGCAAGGTCGGATATCGCTTAGCCTGCATTGCGAGCAGTCCGAGATCATCCGCGTCTTCATCGAGGAGGTGAAGCGCTCCGGGCTGACCGGACTCGAAGCCTACACCAAAGCGCGTCCCACCTTGAGCGAACGGCTGGCTGTTCGCGAGGCGGGTGTTCTCGCCGATGCGACTGGTTGCCCGATCAATCTGCTCCACTTGAGCAGCGCCGAGGCGCTCGCGGCAGGGGTGCAGGCGCGTCGAGAGTATCCCCACCTGGATATTCGGCTGGAAGCGACCCTGCACCATCTGGCTCTGACCTACAGCGCGGTCAATAGCATTGAGGGCAAGGTAAACCCGCCTATCCGGGGTCCCGAGGACAACGAGGCTCTCTGGCAGGGCATCAAGGATGGTTACGTTGAGACGGTTGTCAGCGATCACGCCAGTTGCCTCCGCGCAGACAAGGGCAACGAGCTCTGGAACGCCCAGCCCGGCTTCGGCGGCACGTCCTTAATCTATCCCATCCTGCTCTCTGAGGGATATCACCGACGCGGCCTTCCGCTCCAGAGGGTGGTAGAGGTAGCCGCGGCCAACCCGGCTCGCAACTACGGCCTCTATCCAAAGAAGGGCGCCATCGCCGTGGGGGCGGATGCCGACCTGGCCATCGTCGATCCGAACCTGGAGCTCACGGTGACCACGGAGATGCTGCTCTCCGCGCAGGATTTCACCCCGTTTGCTGGCGCCAGGGTGAAGGGATGGCCTACTCATACGTTGCTGCGTGGGCAACTCGTTTACGCTGACGGTCGAGTCGTGGCCAGTCCGAGCGGGCGCTACCTGCGCCGGCCCATCGGCCTGCACGCTGCTGATCGCTCACCTGCAGGCACATCCATCTGATTGAGACGATAGGAGCCATCCGTGACACATAGGAGACCGGCAGCTTTCGACCTCGAAGTTGATGTCCTGGTGGTTGGCGCGGGCGGCTGTGGACTGATCGCCGCTCTCGCCGCCGCCGAAAAGGGCGTCGATGTTCTGGTAGTGGAGAAGTTCCCCCGCCCGAGCGGCAACACCGCGCTTTCACAGGGCATGGTCCTGGCAGGCGGAACGCGCTTCCAGCGTGACGCTGGCCTGACCGAGGCGACGGCTGACAACCTTGCCCAGGACATCTTTGGCAAGAACCACCATCAGAGCTCGCCCATGCTTACCTACGCGCTGGCTCGGTCGTCAGCTAGTCTTGTCGAGTGGATGGTGGATTCGCTCCAGGTCGACCTGCGGTTGGTGACGGACTTCAAGTATCCGGGCTTCACGCAGTACTGGGTGCATTGTCCGCCCTCCCGTTCGGGCGCGGAGCTAGTGGACTATCTGGTCAAGGCCGTCAGGCGGCAGCCACGCATTCAGTTGGTCACGAACGCCCGGGCGGTCGATTTGATCGAGGATAACGGAGCGGTTGTGGGCGCGATAGTGGAGACGACCGGCACTGAAGCCATCGGCGCCAAGAAGGTGATTCTGGCAGCCAACGGCTTCGGGGGCAACCGCGAAATGGTGCAACAATATGTGCCCGAAATCGCGACTGCCCTGTACTTCGGACACGAGGGCAACACAGGCGAGGCCATCCTCTGGGGGCAGCAGCTCGGTGCCAGCCTCGATTGTATGAGCGCCTATCAGGGCCATGCCACCGTCGCTTCCCCACACGGGATCTTGATTACCTGGGCCACGATCGTGAATGGTGGATTCCTCGTCAACAGGGAAGGGCGGCGCTTCGGTAACGATGGCATGGGCTACTCGGAGTATGCGCGGGAGGTTCTCAAACAGTCGGAGGCCCTTGCTCACGTTGTAATGGATCAGCGCATCTACGATTCGGTCCTGTCGTTCGAGGATTTCCGCCAGTGCATTCAGAATGGCGTGTTCCGCCAGTGCGGAACGATCGAGGACCTCGCACGTGCCTTGCACGTGGATCCCGATGGGCTCGCCGAGGAGCTGAGCACCTATAACGCTACGTCTAAGGGACTAGCGGCTGATCGATTCGGCCGCCACATCACCAGGCCGCTCGAGCCACCCTTCTTTGGTGCAACGGTCACGGCGGCGCTGTTTCATACCCAAGGCGGTCTGCGCGTAGACCCGCACGGGCGGGTACTTCGTCCCGACGACACACCGATTCCCAACCTCTATGCCGGCGGCGGCTCGGCGGTCGGGGTGTCCGGAAACGGGTGCGATGGATACCTGGCCGGCAACGGTCTGCTGGCCGCCTTGGGGTTCGGAAAGCTGACCGGAGACCATGCCGGCCTCTCGGTTCGTTCTGGCGAGTGAGCCTGTTGGCGATCAGGTGCGCCGCATGTGTGGCGTACCTGATCGCATCAGAGGGGCTCTGTAGACAGGACGATGGCTGGGACGTCGAGAGATAAGCACGTGATAGGGGAGGTGCATGTGGCGGCCTTGCTCGAAGTTCGCGATCTGAAGACCTACTTCTACACCCAGGATGGCGTCGCCAAAGCCGTCGACGGTGTCTCCTTTGACGTTGACGCGGGGGAGGTTGTGGGTATCGTGGGCGAAAGCGGCTGTGGCAAGAGTATCACAGCTCTCTCTATCATGCGCCTCATCCCCCAGCCACCTGGTCGCATCGTCGATGGCAAGGTCTTCTTCGAGGGCCAAAATCTCCTCGACCTCGATCCCGGCGAGATGCGTCGCGTGCGTGGGAAGAAGATCGCCATGATCTTCCAGGACCCGATGACCTCGCTAAACCCGGTGCTCACGATCAATCGGCAGATCACCGAGGTGCTCGAGACGCATGAAGGGCTCTCCAAGCAACAGGCCCGCGCACGAGCTATCGAGCTTCTGAAAGTAGTGGGCATTCCCTCGCCTGGGCAGCGCATTGATGACTACCCGCACCAGTTCTCCGGTGGCATGCGACAGCGAGTGATGATCGCGATGGGACTTGCCTGCAACCCTCGTTTGATCATCGCCGACGAGCCGACGACCGCGCTCGACGTCACGATTCAGGCCCAGATCAGCGACCTTGTGAAGAACCTGCGCCGCGAGTTCAAGTCGGCCGTGATGTGGATCACCCATGATCTCGGGGTGGTAGCGGGACTCTGCGATCGGGTGATCGTCATGTATGCTGGGCGCGTCGTGGAGTCGGCTCCGGTGCGTCAGTTGTATGCCAACCCACGACACCCGTATACCCTCGGACTCTTACGTTCGATTCCACGTATCGACCAGCAGCGGAAGTCAAAGCTGGCCCAGATTGACGGGTTGCCGCCTGACCTTAACCACATGCCGCCAGGGTGTTCCTTTGCGGATCGCTGTTGGTGTGCGCAAGAGCTATGTCGGCAAGAGCGACCGTCCCTGCGCTCGATTGAGGAGGGGCATCGAAGTGCCTGCCATCTGGCCGACCAAGTTACAGCGGGAGCGGGAATCCTATGAGTGGTGAAAACGGCGTACTGCTGTCGGTCAAGGGACTGAAGATGCACTTCCCTCTGACACAGGGCGTTCTCTTTCAGCGCCAGGTTGGGGCGATCAAGGCGGTCGATGGGCTGACCTTCGCGATTCGAAAGGGCGAGACGCTGGGACTGGTGGGGGAGAGCGGCTGTGGGAAATCGACGACGGGGCGCGCGATTCTGCAACTCTATCGGCCAACGGCTGGTCAGGTGCTCTTTGGTGGCAATGATCTGAGCAAGCTGAAAGGCGAAGACCTCAGGCGCATGCGGCGCGAGATGCAGATCATCTTTCAGGATCCGTACGCATCGCTGAATCCCAGGATGACAGTGGGCAGCATCGTCGGCGAGCCCCTCGAGGTTCACGGACTGGTGAAAGGACGAAACCGCGAGGAGCGGGTGCGGGAGCTACTGAGGATAGTCGGGCTGAATCCCTATTTCGCGAATCGGTATCCCCACGAGTTCAGCGGCGGGCAGCGACAGCGCATAGGTATTGCACGGGCGCTAGCCGTTCAGCCCAGCTTCATCGTGTGTGACGAGCCGATCTCGGCGCTAGACGTATCGATCCAGGCGCAGATCATCAACCTGCTGGAGGAGCTGCAGGAGGCTTTTCATCTGACGTACCTCTTCATTGCCCATGACCTGTCGGTGGTGCGGCACATCAGCGATCGAGTGGCGGTGATGTATGTCGGGAAGATCGTGGAACTGGCAGGCAGGGACAGCTTGTACACAGAGCCACGGCATCCATACACGCGGGCTCTGCTGTCGGCAGTGCCAATACCGGATCCGGAGATCGAGTCGAAGCGCGAGCGGATCATCTTGAGCGGTGACGTGCCGAGCCCCTTGTATCCGCCGAGCGGCTGCCGCTTTCACACGCGGTGCCCGATAGCCCTGGAGGTGTGCCCGAACACCGAGCCCGAGTTCCGCGACGTTGGCGGAGACCACTGGGTCGCGTGCCATGCCGCCTAGATTGTCACATTCCCCTGGGGTTCGCTTGCTTCTCACCGCCGAATAACCAGAGCGAGTGCACAGCGCCCTTAGTCGCGGCTGCGCTTCATCAGCAGCAGCACGCCGACGCCGATGA
>SCTZ01000211.1 GCA_004297765.1 Chloroflexota bacterium
CACCCCAAGAAACAGCCCATTCCATGGGCATCATCCCTATTCTGGCGTCTATGGGAAGCCTCAGTGGGGAATGTTCTCGCCGGCATCCGTGATTCCGACCTTCTTTCAGTAGACTCATGACATACAAAGGCTTGCTTTGGACGGGCGCGTGTCGATTCATCGGTCACAGGGCAATAGATTCGAGGATTGAGCAAGAAGGAGGTCACATCGTGAAAGCACGCAAGATAGACAACAACGTCTTCTGGGTGGGTGCGGTTGACTGGGATAGAAGGCTATTCGATAGTCTGATCCCGCTTCCGGACGGCACAAGCTATAACTCCTACCTGGTGCGGGGCAGCGAGAAGGCGGCCCTGATCGACACGGTGGACCCCTCCATGACCTCGTTCCTGCTAAGCCGGCTGGACGAGCTGGGGACCACCAAGCTGGACTATCTGATCGCGAACCACGCCGAGCAGGACCACTCCGGCTCGCTACCCGCGGTGGTGGACCGCTTCCCTATGGCCAAAGTCGTGACGACGCCCAAGGGCAAGAAGATGCTGATCGATCTGCTGCGCCTTCCTGAAGACGCCTTCATCACCGTCGAGGACGGCGAGCAGCTTTCGCTGGGTGACAAGACGCTGCGGTTCATCCACACGCCGTGGGTCCACTGGCCAGAGACGATGGTTACGTATCTCCCGGAGGACAGAATCCTCTTCAGTTGCGATTTCTTCGGCTCCCACCTGGCCATGTCCAGCCTCTACACCGAGGACACGGCCCGGCTGTGTGAAGCCGCCAAGGCCTATTACGCCCAGGTCATGATGCCCTTCCGCGCGGCGATTCGCAAAAACCTTGAGAAGATCCAGCCGTACCGGATCGACGTGATCGCGCCCAGCCATGGTCCCGTGCATCGGGACTCAGCCTGCATACTGCGGTCCCATCAAGACTGGGTATCGGATGCGCTGAGCAACAGCGTGGTTCTCCCGTACATCTCGATGCACGGCAGTACCCAGTTGATGGCCGATCACCTGGCCGATGCCTTGACCGAGCGAGGTGTGCAGGTGCAGAAGTTCAACCTGGCCGTGGCGGACACGGGCAAGCTAGCCGCGGCGTTGGTGGACGCGGCCACCGTGGTGGTCGGATCGCCCATGGTTCTGGCCGGAGCGCATCCCTCCGTCATATCGGCCGTGTTTCTGGCCAACGCCCTCCGACCGAAGCTGCGGTTCGCCTCTATTATCGGCTCCTACGGCTGGGGCGGCAAGATGGTCGAGCACATCACCGGGACCATGTCCAACCTGAAGGTGGAGCTCCTGGAACCCGTGCTTGTCCAGGGACATCCAAGGGAAGAGGATCTTCAGGCGTTGGAGCGCCTGGCGGAAGCTATCGCCGCCAAACACCACGAGGCTGGAATCGGCTAGGGGTTGGGGGCTGGTCCCCCCAGCCCCTAGAACTCCCCCACCCGCATGATCTCGAGCTCGAGCTCGATCCCGAAGCGCGTGCGGACCTCGCGCTGGCAGAGGTCGACCAGCGACAGGACGTCTGAGGCTCTCGCGCCGCCCAGATTCACGATGAAGTTGGCGTGCTTGGGCGAAACCTGGGCTCGTCCGATGACGCGGCCCTTCAGACCGCACTGGTCGATCAAGCGTCCGGCCCCGTAGCCTTCAGCCTTGCGAAAAACCGAGCCGGCGCTGGGAAAGGCCACCAGATCGGGGTGCTTCTGCCAGCGCCAATGGAGGTTAGACTGGATCACCTGCTCGATCGTCTGGGCTGAGGCGGGCTCGAGACGCAAAGTAACGTCCAGCACGAGATCCTGGCGATGGTGGAGAATGCTGTCGTCGTAGCCGAACCGGAAGTAGTCGCGATGGACCGTGCAGACCATGCCCTGCTCGTCCAGGATACGCGCCTCCTCCACCCTATCGCCCAGAAACAGGGTGCTTTTCCGGTCAGGCGCCAGGAAGTGCAGATTCTGCCACAGCGCACCACCCACGGTGCTGGGAATGCCGGCGAAATGCTCCAGCCCGGACAGACCCCGCGCCACCGTCTCCTCCAGCAAATCACGTACTACCACACCGCTATCGGCGCGCACCCGATTCTCGCCCAGGAACTGGACCGCTTGGCCGCGGTTTTTGATGACGAGTCCTCGAATGCCGCGATCACCGACCAGGATGTTTGCGCCCATTCCAAGCACGAAGCACGGTACGCCTAGCTCCCTGGCGCTCATGGCAGCGTCCTGGAGCTCCTGAGCCGTGGTGGCCACGTAGAGCAGATCGGCCGGGCCGCCGATGCGATACGTCGTATGAATGGCGAGCGGCTCATCCGGGTAGACGCGTGTCTCGTCAAGACGCCGAGCCAACTCATTGAGCGCGGCCGCGGGGACGCCAGGGCGTTCCAGCGTGGACATGATCGTTTCCTCATCGTCTATCGTCGGGACCTCTGCCAGTCGACCACGCTGGTTCTGAGCAGCCTTACGGGATGCACTCGCCGAGCTGGGGCTCGGCGTTCCCAGGGTGCAGACCTTCTGGGAACGCCGAGCCCCAGCTCGGCGCGATCGGAATCGCACGCCTGCTCAAAACCTCTGTGGTCGACTATTACGGTCGGGGCAACACGCCTCGCGTATCCACTTGCTCGCGATAATGCGGCGGGCGCCTAACATGCCGAGCAACCTCGCGCGGGGAATCGTACGTCGCCTCGGGCAACGCCAGAATAGCGGCGTAGATGTCGCTGGGCGGCAGACCGAGCTGACGCAGACGGTCGAGGATCTCCTGGCGCGTGGCCGGAAAGGACAGCCAGACAAGATAATCCCCCACGCGCGACTCCCACAGTTGACCTGCCGCGTCCTCCATGCGTCCCCCCTCACGTGGTGTTTCCGGAGGTCTCAACCTCAGTGTAGCAGAGGTTTATGCGGGGGACAAATGTGTCCATTTCAGCAGCCGAATGTCGCCCCCATATTGGTACTTTGTCATTCTGAGGCGCGGACCCTTCGGCTCAGCTCAGGGCAGGCGCCGAAGAATCCGTGCCCCTTGCCGCACAAGAGTCGTAAAGGCGCGGATTCTTCCTCGCCTTAGGCGAGTCAGAATGACAAACTAAGGATATCGAGGGGCCGCGGTCTCGGGCTCTGCCCTTCTTCATGCCGTTCTTGAAGTTATCCTACCTGCTGCCCCGTCGAGCGATCCAGCGCAGCAGCGACCCCAAGAACGCGAAGAACAGTCCCGCCAACATCGCCTCGCCGCCGAACAAGCCGGACCCCGCCCTTGGCAAGGTTCCACGCAGGAGCACACCGAGTACATTCCCCCAGGGAGCCGGCACTGTCCTGCCCTCCGCGATCGCGGTTTGGTACGCAACGACAGTCGCGTACGCATTGGGACTCAGTACCATACCAAACACATCCAGCCTTGGAGTCGGCACTGTCCTACCCTCAGCGACAGCCGTTGCGAAGGCGGCGACAGTCGCATACGCAGCCGCGGCGGTATACTCCTCCGAACCCGGGCTTGTGCTGAGTGTCTCTGCCATCTGAGTCGGCTCTGGAGTCGTCTCTTCTGCAACCTGTGGTGCGGCCTCCGTGGTCGGCTCGATTGTCAGAGACGGCGGTGGATCAGCCTCACGCCTTCCCGGGTTATCTCCTGAAGAGCCGGGTGGAGCATCTCCAGGACTCGGCACATCGGTCGGTGAGCTGATAGGTGTGCTCGACGGTGTGTCGATCGGCGGGCTCGTGGCAGTGACCACGGGAGTGCTCGTTGGCGTGATGGTCGGTGTGTGAGTCGGCGTTGCAGTGGGCATGTTGATCACCGGGCCGACTGGTGTGCTGGTCGGGACCGCGGTCATTGTCACGGTCATCGTGCTAGTCGGCGTGATGGTCGAGGTCACCGTTACCGTGCCGGTGGATGTGATGGTCGGGGTCGCCGTTGCCGTGCCGGTCGATGTGATGGTGGAGGTCACCGTCACCGTGCCGGTGGATGTAATAGTAGCCGTGCTCGTCGGTGTTCCGGTCGTGACCCCGGTAGCCGTGCTCGTCGGCGTGCTGGTGGACGTGCTCGGGACCGTCACCTCGATGATCGTGTTCTGTACGGAGGTGCTGTTCAGACCGGTGGTATCAAGGATGACGGCCGCGCTCTGCCCCGGGTTGGGCACGAAGCTGGGGTTCGCATTAGCAGCGTCGACCATCGCCTGCGCTATGTCGATCTCTGCCTGAGTCATGCTCCCGGTCGGCGTGTTGATATCCCACGCCAGGCGCCAGATTGCAAGCTGAACGCTGGGCCAAGTGCCTTGCTTGTGGTTCAGAACATAGTTGATTTTGTTCCATGGGATCGGGAGTCCGCTCTTTGTCTGAACGCTGGCCGGAATACCGGGGTCCAGGCTGGAGTACAACGCCGCGTTAAAGGGATCGGTGAACATGTTGGGATACTGGCCGTGGAACACTAGATTGATGCTCGCCTGGATGCACCACCCAGGATAGCGAACCCCGGATGTGACGTCGTAGCCATTCCCCTGGAATGTCAGCTTTGTGTCGAAGTAACCCCCACCAGCCCCAGGATAATAGGCTGTAGCCACGACGGTTCCTCCGGGCAGCCTGATCGCAGGTCCACCGGCCGCAAGAGCTGGCAACGCCTGTCCCATCGCCCAGAAGGCGAATGGCGAAGAAAACAAAGCTAACCCCAAGACTACCAGAAGCGTCCCAATCATGAAGAGCAGTGACTGCAGTCTTCTTCTCATTTTATTGTGCTTTCGCGCCTGCCTTCGCAAACAGCGACCGAACGCCCGTCGTCTCCGCTCGCGCTGCTTTTGGGCTACCCTCTGGTTCCGGCCCTTACGCGAAGAACATCGGCAATCCTCCCGTTCAATGGAACTATCATCCTAGCCAGGATAGCCCACCGCTGTTGAGAAACGGTTGCGGTTTCTGGTGAGCGTCATCAAGATGAGAACGAATCCCAGCGCCACGAGGAAGAGCGCTGGCCCCCAGTACAACCCGATCGACAGGCTGGTTGCCATGATGAGGGCGCCGGAGAGCGGCGGCGCCAGGGCTGAACACAGCGTGCCAACCGTGAAGTTGAGGCCGACCGCAGAGGAGATGGTCTCTCTATCCGCGAAGTCCGTGACTGTGGCGGCCATGAGCGGCCAGATGCCGAACAGGGCCACACCCAGGCATGCGAAGATGGGATAGACCAGCCACTCGATCCGAAGTGTCGGGATCAGCGCCGTTAGGATGGCCACAAGCAGAGTCGCAAGCGCCATGACCCGCAGTCGTCCCACCCGATCGGCCAGATGCCCGATCAGAGGCTGCGCAAGAAAGCCCGTGCCGCTCAAGATGAACTGTCCGAGCCCTAGGGCGTCCGTGCCCCAGCCATAGGTCTGCTGCAAGAAGAGAGGTAGGAACGGAAGAATGCCGGCGTAGGCGGCACCATGGGCCCCAGCGACGGCTCCCAGGACCAGCAGACGGGGATTGCGCAAGACCTGGCTCCGGACATCGGCAAGGGACCCGCGCAGAGATACTTGCGTGGAGCGTTGCTCCCTGAACGAGAGCAGCGTCAGAACCGCGACCAGTACGGTTGGGACGACCATCAGCCCCAGCGCCACGCGCCAGCCCCATTGGTGTGCAGACCAACCAACCACGAACGGAATCAGCGCCATGCCCAGGTTGGCACCGGCGGCGTGCACGGATAGAAAGAACCCTTTGCGCGCCCGTGAGAACTGCTCGGCGACGATAGCCATGGCGGACGGATGGTAGGCGCATCCGGCAATGCCCAGCAAAAGACCCAGCGCGAGCAGCATGGCGTAGCCGGAGGCGATCCCATACAGCGCGTAGCAGAGTGCGATGAGGAAGAGCCCAGCCGCAAGCAGAGTACGCCGCCGGCCCGTGTGGTCGGCAACAAGCGACGCCGGCATCTGCAGAACGGCCGCGGCTAGCGAGGTGGTTGCAGTCAGCAGCCCGACCTGTACCGTGTCCAGGCGAAATTCGCTTACCAGGAGTGGGATCAGGGGGATGAGGGCCATCCCAGCCCCATCGTTGATGGCGTGGGTCGCCGCTATCACCACGAGCCGGCGATAGGTCCCGCCTTCAGTCCGAGGTTCGGTCTGGTTCACGTAACGGTCTCCCACACAATCGGGCCGATAACAGCGACATGGCACAGCGCTCCTGCACCGCAAGCCGCTGTACCAAGTCGTGAGTTTCGCGCTTGTCAGGCTACCGCATGACTCCCAGTCAGAGCGCCCAGGAAGCCTAGCGGGTGATGCAGTGGTAGGTAGACTCTCCGATATCCCCGAAGCGCACCGGTCGACCAAACGTCGGCAAAAGACAGGCTTCGCCCCGGATCAGAGATTTCCACTGAGGTCGCGGCCGGCTTTCCTGTCCGACACGGGGTGACAGGGCTGCCAAGCCCACACTTGCAGCCGAATCCTACCGTATGAGCAGGGCGCTGTCAATGCCCTTTGCCGAAAGCGCATGAAATCAGGACTACAGTAGTTCGCCAGCATAACCTCTCCTCCATCGCTGAGGCGGACCAGAGTACCAGTTCAATGAAAAGGGCGCATGCCTGCGCGCCAGAAGCGCATGCTCGCTTGACTTTGCCGCCTGGATTATGCTAAGGTTCTCTCCGACAAGGCTATGACGGAGAAGAGTAGGGAAGGGTAGCTGCTCAGCGAGCCTGGACTGGTGCGAGCAGGCGCGGCGAGCTTTCACGAATATCCCTCCCGAGCCGCCAACCGAAAGATCGCCCTGGCGATCGAGTAGACTTGGCCGATCTCGCCCCTCGTTACCGGGGCGGGGGTTGCCGCAGGCGACCTCGCAGAGGTGGGCCGCTTCGGCCAATGAGGGTGGTACCGCGGGAAGAGATGTCCCGTCCCTGGTGGGGACGGGATTTTTTGTGGGCAAAGCAGATCCGCCATCGTGGGCAAGGAGGAGCAAATGTTCAGATCTGTCGGCAGCAAGGTCAACTTCGCGGAGCTGGAAGAAGCGACGCTGCGCTTCTGGAAAGACCATGAGATATTCGCCAAGAGCCAGGAGACACGCGAGGACGCGCTACGCTACGTCTTCTACGAGGGGCCGCCCACGGCCAACGGCAGCCCTGGCATCCACCATGTGCTCGCCCGCGTCTTCAAGGACCTGATCTGCCGCTACTGGACCATGCAGGGTCGCAAGGTGCTCCGCAAGGCCGGCTGGGATACCCACGGACTGCCAGTGGAGCTGGAGGTGGAGAAGGAGCTGGGCATCACCTCCAAGTCCCAGATCGAGGAGTACGGCATCGCCAAATTCAACGCGCGCTGCCGGGAGAGCGTCTTCCGCTACGTGGAGGAGTGGGAGTGGCTCACCGACCGCATCGGCTACTGGGTGGACATGCAACACCCCTATATTACCTATACCAACGGCTACATCGAGTCCTGCTGGTGGATCATTCGCCAGTTCTGGGACAAGGGGCTGCTCTACCAGGGTCACAAGGTCACGCCCCATTGCCCACGCTGTGGCACCTCGCTCAGCGACCACGAGGTGGCCCTGGGCTACAAGGAAGACGCCGTGGACCCCTCGGTCTACGTGAAGATGCGCATCACGAAAGATCAGGCCCAGCAGCGCTTCGGGCTGCCAGAGCTGCCCACATCCTTCCTCGTCTGGACCACCACTCCCTGGACGCTGCCCGGCAACACGGCCGTGGCGGTCGCGCCCGACGCCGACTACGCCATCGTGCGCGTGCCCGGACCGACGGGGAGCGACGAGCTGCTGATCCTGGCCGAGGCACTGCTGGGCGCGGCGCTGCAGGACGAGTACAACGTGGTCAAGACGGTGCGCGGCGCCAACCTAGTGGGCATGACTTACGAGCCGCTCTACAGCTTCGTCCCCCTGGCGGGCAAGTCGGCCTTCCGGGCCGTCGGGGCCGACTTCGTCTCCATGGACGATGGCACCGGCATCGTCCACATCGCGCCGGCCTTCGGCGAGATCGACCTGCAGATCGGCAAGCGGGAGGATCTGCCCGTCATTCAAACCGTGGACCTGCGCGGCGAGATGACACCCAACACGGGCGCGTTCGCCGGTAAGTTCGTCAAGCAGGCCGACCCGCTGATCACGGAGGACCTGCGCGAGCGCGGGCTGCTCTACCAGGCGGGGACCATCACACATACCTACCCCTTCTGCTGGCGCTGTGACACGCCTCTGCTCTACTACGCCAAGACCTCCTGGTACATCCAGACCACCGCTCTCAAAGAGGCGCTCCTGGAAGGGAACGAGCTGATCAACTGGTACCCGGAGCACATCAAACACGGGCGCTTCGGCGACTGGCTGGAGCACAACGTGGACTGGGCCCTCTCCCGGGAGCGTTTCTGGGGCACGCCGCTGCCCATCTGGCGCTGCCAGAGCTGCGACGCCAAGCTCTGCGTCGGCAGCGTGGCCGAGCTACGCGAGCGGGCCATCGCCGGCGACAAGGACAAGGTCACGCCCGAGCTGGACCTGCACCGGCCCTACATCGACCAGATAACGCTGACCTGCCCCACCTGCGGCGGGCACGCCAAGCGCGAGCCGGAGGTCATCGACGTCTGGTTCGACTCGGGCGCCATGCCGGTGGCCCAGTGGCATTATCCGTTCGAGAACCAAGCCCGCTTCGTGGAGCAGTTCCCGGCCGACTTCATCTCGGAGGCCGTGGATCAGACCCGCGGCTGGTTCTACAGCCTGCACGCCGAGTCCACCCTGCTCTTCGCCAAGCCCTGCTACCGCAATGTGATCTGCCTGGGGCTGGTCCTGGACGCCAAGGGCGAGAAGATGAGCAAATCGCGCGGCAACGTAGTCAAGCCGCGCACCGTTCTGGACGCCCACGGGGCCGACGCCTTGCGCTGGTATCTCTACACAGCCTCGCCTCCGGGCAACGCGCGCCGCTTCTCCACCGATCTGGTGGGCGAGGTGGTCCGCAAGTTCATGCTGACCCTGTGGAACACTTACTCCTTCTTCGTGACTTACGCCAACATCGACGGCTGGTCGCCACAGACGCCCGAGGGGCAAGACTGGCGGGCCGTGTTGGCTACTAGCGAATCCCTGCTGGATCGCTGGATTCTCTCCGAGCTGAACCAGCTCATCGTGCGGGTCAACGACATGTTGAGCAACTACGACCCTACGGGGGCAGGACGAGAGATCCAGGCCTTCGTCGATGATCTCTCCAACTGGTACGTGCGCCGCAGTCGGCGCCGCTTCTGGAAGAGCGAGAGCGACCAGGACAAGCTGGCGGCTTACGCCACCCTATACGAATGTCTCAGCACCGTGACGCGACTGCTGGCGCCCTTCACGCCGTTCCTGGCCGACGAGCTGTACCAGAACCTGGTCCGCAACGTCGATCCCCACGCGCCCGAGAGCGTCCACCTGGACCGCTTCCCCGTGGCCAGCAAGGAGCTGATCGACACGCGGCTCAACGACGAGATGCAGTTGCTAATGAAGGTTGTGAGCCTGGGCCGTGCGGCCCGCAGCAAGGCCGCGCTGAAGGTGCGCCAGCCACTGACCGAGGTCGCCATCAAGACACGCACCCGCGAGGAGGAGGACGCCCTCCGCCGACTCAGCCCCATCCTCCTCGACGAGTTGAACGTCAAGAAGGTTCAGTTCGTGGAAGACGAAAGCGAGCTGGTCAGCTATACCGTCAAGCCCAATCTGCCGGTGCTGGGCCCCAAGTACGGCAAAGAGATGGGACTCGTCACCGAGTCGCTCAAGAGCGTGGAGCCCAGCAAGGTAGCCGCGGCCGTGCGGAGCGGCTCCGAGCTGCCGGTGGACGGCTACGTCCTCCTGCCCAACGAGATCCTGGTGCAGACCACCGATCGTCTTGGCTGGAGCGTATCGGACGAGGCGGGCTACTTCGTAGCCCTCTCCACGCACGTCACCCCGGAGCTACGGGACGAAGGTCTAGCCCGCGAGCTGGTCCGCCGCCTGCAGGAGATGCGCCGCTCGGCCGGCTTCGACATCGCCGACCACATCGTCACGACCTACCAGGGCGCGCCAGCGCTGGAGAACGTCATGCAGCGCTTCGCCCGCTACATCCAGCAAGAAACGCTCTCCGACCTGCTAACCCAGGGTCCGCCCGTCTCCGGCGCCTACACGGAGACCCACAAGATCGACGGAGACGAGATCGTCTTGGCTGTGCAGAGGACGGATTATCCGTAGAGAAGTGCGGCCGCCCCCCTAGACCGAGTCGGTCTGTGTCCCACTGCCTGGCTTCGCCAAAACGCCCCCCAGACCGCCGCGGTTTCCGAAACCGCGGCGGTCTTGTCTGCGCCACATCTACCTTATGCTCTTTCCCAGCAGGGAGTTCGTGATCGCGACGACGAGACCGAGTCGGTTTCCGAAACCGACTCGGTCTGGCCAATCACGAAGGAACTAACGTGAAAGAGTATTACTCCACAACGACCTGGACGCGAGCCTCAACGCTCACCCAACCGCGCAAGGCGTGGCGCGCGTGTTGTTCACGACATTCGGCTCAGCCACCTGGTTGGCGTCGTTGACTCGTAGACTTAGGTAACTCCCCTTGACCCCCTTCGGCAGCGGCACGAGCACCTGGATGGTGTAGCTACTGCCCACTGGCAGCGGCGTGCTGCGAATGACAGCCCCCAGCGGCACGCTGTCTGGGTCCACGACAGCGCGAGCGGACAGATACAGCATGTCATACCAGGGAGGTCGGACAGACGCCGATCCCCGGTTCTCTACGGTCCAGGAGACGGCGATCAACTGGCCGGGGGTACCATTGGGCGGCGCCACCAGCGACGTGGGTACGAGATCGGGCGGGCCCGCCGGCACGACTACCGGGAAGATCGGCTGAGTTGCATTGTGCCGCGCAATCATACCTGTGAACGTCGTGCCGTCGACGTTCCATTCTGTCCCGAAGTCGCCCTCTACTCCGTACCCGAACACCGCCGGTGGGGTCACCGGGATTCCCGACGTGCGCATCTGCTGCAGCACCTGAGATAGGCTGACCAGCGTCTCTGCGTACTGCGTCGGCGTCTGTCGTGGATTGGACTTCCAGGAGTAGTAAGTCCCCGCCTCCGAGATGAGACACATATTCCATCTAGCGCCCGCTTCGTTCCACCACCGCAGCGGACGATAGGCGTAGTGGGGGTAGTCGGGATCGCCAGGGCTCTCGGGCACGGCGCTGCGCGGTGGGCAATAGGCGTGATAGGCCGGCCCCTGGAGCCAGGGGGTCGCCTCTAGGTTGAGAGTGTCACGGAAATAGAGGGCGTACTGCGACGGCTCGAGATTGCCGACGGGAATAGAACCCCACCAGTAGAGCTTGTTCAGCTCGTAGTAAACACGGTAGCCCAGTCGACTCTCAAACCGTACCACCCACTGACCGCGCAGCAGGCCGCTCCAAACACGGTGATCCAGATTTCCTGTGCCAAAGTACTCGTTCGGCCCGACCCAGCCGTTGAGCGCGGGGTTCATCTTTGATGCCGCGATGAGGTTGAACCAGCGATCGGCCTCCACCTCTGGCGGCTGGCCAAAGTCGACCTGCGGCTCGGGCAAGTAGCGCCTGCCCACGCAGAAGACATTGGGCCGCAGACGCTTCAGCTCATGCACGCCGGCCCAGTCCATGGCAAGTAGCCAGTCCCCAGAATGATCGGTGACCGGCAACAGGCTGGCGATCTCGGCAGGCGAGGCGATGGGATAAGCACCAGCGGTGATACGCATAATAGACAACTCCTAAGCCACTTACACCACTCGGACGAGTTTCGAGGCCTCGTTGGACGCTGTTGCCCCGCAGCTTATCGGGTTGGAGGCGTGATGGAGAGGCGAGTAGAGATGCCGCTGGAGCTGAAGGACCCCGCGCCCAGGTAAAGCATTCCACCCAGTTGCGCCTTAAACGTGCTTTCTTGTGGCCATCGGGGCAAGCCCTTCTCATAGTTATCTCGTACCCACTGCCTGGCTCGGTCGGGCTCCGCTCCCCTGTAAGGGATCGCGGCGAGGATCTCCATCCAGCGACCGCTGCCAAAGCCGCTGGAGAGCGCCTCCAGGCGCCGGATCTGTCCCACCTCGTCGGCCTCTGCAACCACCTGCAGGAATTCCTGGGTCCGATCCGTTCGGGACGTCCACCGGTATGTGCGCGCGACTCCTGGCATGGGTTCCTGCCGCATGTTGACATAGGATAGGCTCTGCACGTAGCGCCCCACATCATCGACCGTCAACCCGGGGATGGATCCCTGGGGGGAGGTCGCCTCGGCACGTCGCGCCGTGCCCCGGGCGAACGAGAGATAACCTAGGGCCGCAACGACGCCCGAGAGGAACTGCCTTCGATTGATCCCAGCCATCTTTCAGGACTCCTCAGCTCGCCGAATTCCCCTTCTGGCGAGCGCGTGCTCCAACCCGATCATTCACTGTGCTTGCGGGCAACAGTTGCCACCACACAACAGGGGGCAGCAGTCCTCGAACGCGACCCCATGGCACTGCCTCAGGCCGTTGCCCGGCGTGAACCTCTTATCCGCCTTCGCGAGAGGATGGAGACGCAGGCACGGTCATCTGCGTTATGGTAACAGGACCATGGTAACAGGGCCTTGGAAGGAGGTCAATGTGCATACACAGGAGGGCTTGTGCACCAGAATGTTGTCATGGGGTGTCTAACCGAGCCGTCGCCATTCATCACTGGATTGGGACTCAGATTGATGTCGGGCGACAGGAGCTTCTCGATCAGCGTGCCGAGCGCGTCGACTCTGGAGAGGCGCGGGATCTGGTTGCGGAACTCGAAGTTTTCGAGGATCTCCTGCACGTTGCCGAACGACCGCATGTTGGCAGAAACCGCTATGGCCGGCAACAACGTAACGAACAGCAAAAGAGCTTGTGCACCGTTTTCCTGCAACTGAAGCAGCTGAATCCTAGCTACCGTTTGGAGTGCCGCATATCTCGATAGGTTTCAGCAAGGATCGCCCGGTATAAGTCCGCATGCTCAGGGGAGGGAACAGGAGCTGTTGCCGGCAGGCTATCTAGGAAACTAGCCTCCGCATAGTGACTGACCATCCTGTCGATCAGTGTGAGAAACACGTCAGGATGCGCCATGAAGATACCCGCGTACTCTTGAACGCCATCAGCGCCCTCCGGCGGACCATCCTGGAGATTGCTTGTGACGATGAATTGCGCTTCCGAGCGTTGGGCGGCTGCCCAGAGGGGCGAATCCCACTCATCGGGCGGTGAATCTTTCCAGAGGTCTGCTTGTGGCGGGCAATCATCGACTACACGGAAATACAGCGTGAGCTGGGAGAACATGAACTTCGCCGCGGCAGAGCAGCGGTTCCACGCGGCATCCTTCGTCTCCTTGCCATTGCGCTTTATCCACAGCCACGTCAGCACGCGGTTCGACTCCGCGAGTATGAGCGGCGACCATATGGGCAGGACGAATCCGCCAGCCGCGAGTTGGGTAATCGGTATCAGCCATCGCCTCGTGTTGGGAAACACGCAGCTGTCGATCACGGCGCGAATTGGAAACGGGCCGGACAGAGCCCGCTCACTTTCCAGCACTACTCTTCTCCCACGGTTTGCGCCCAAGTCGTGTTGCGGTCAGCGAAGGTATATCCTCATCCCCAGAGTCGAAAGGCTCAAGGGCCGCTTCAATGCGAGCATCGAGCGCTTTCTGCGTGGCCACAGTGGGGCTATTCTTCATGCGCTCCACTGAATCAGCTAGTACCATCAGGCGCCCACCGCGACGAACACCATCCAACAACCCTTCCACCGCCCATCGCTTGATCGTGTTGATCGAGCGAACCCCCAAAGCACATGCCGCCTGCCCAGTGGTCATCAGATTGCCGGGATCGCCGTGTACTGGCTCAGTCTGCTGGCGAACCATCTCCACGATCTTGTCAACCTTTCTTGCCAGATCAGGCGCACCTCGTTCCTCTAGCTCCTCGGAAAGTGCCTCGAGCTCACCCTCTAGCCGCGCATCAGTGGAATGATGCATTGGACGCTCCTCTCGCAGTGTCAAACAAATCGTAGCACCGAATGACGTGTTCGTCAATAGCGTCATTAGCGTCATAGTCATCCGCTCGACGCGCCTACGTAGGCAAAGCGGCGATAGGAACCTGGCGTGCTCTCACTATACCACCCTTGCGTTGGTTGCTCCCCAACGGTCTCGGACGCCAGTTCGGGAGACCGATCTTCCATATCCTTCCGGTCTGATGGGTGCCTACTTTGCGACTCGACGTGGGTTGCAGCACTGCCGGTAGTACTTCTGCTGTCACCACGCCGCATCTCGGGAAGGATTCATACGAAGGACAATTGGATCCCTCGGTCTTCCCACAGGCTCGTAACCAGCGGGAAACACCCCTTCCTGCTCAAGAAACCTCCAAAGACTTTCCAGTGCACCATTCGGGTCTAGGTAAAAGGCGCTTCCGCGCACGCGCCAGAACTTCCAGCCGCAGCGCTCAAGCATCCGCTGGCGAGTCATGTCTTCCTCATACCGATCAGCACCATGCCACCGATCGCCGTCACATTCCACGGCGACGCGACGTTCCATGCCCTGGACCACTAGATCAATGCGACAACCAGCCACCTCGTACTGTGGCAAGACGCAATAGTTTCGAGCGTCCAGCCTCAGGAAGACATCGACCTCGAACCAGCTGTCAAAAGGCTCAGGTGCCCGGATGCGGTCGCGATCTGTGGTGGAGGCTAAATCCCGCAGGTTAGACGGCGGGCATCCGTTCACTTCCATCATCTGTCCGACGACAGGATTCTGACAATACTGTAACAGCGCATGCCTCAGGCACTTGGGACTTAGATCATTCAGAGTTGCCGAGTGGAACAACACCACCTGATCGCGCCCTCTGCTCATCGCCACGTTGAACCGGCGTCGTGAAGCCTCATCGGTCAAAGTGCCAATTCTCCGACTCTCGCTCGGAGCTGATACTAGACTGAGGAAGATGACATCTCGCTCATCTCCTTGGAAAGCATACGCGTCTCCACAGACGAGTTGTCGTGCCTCCATGGCTTCCGGCCCCAATCGTTGAAAGAGAAGCGCCTCGATTTCCCGTGCTTGCGACTGTCCCTGTAGACTTATTACGCCGAAGGTCTTGCCCTGGTAAGCTGTGCTGACATGTATCCTGCACAACTCCTCGACGATTGCTTCAGCCTCGGGAGGATTGCTGACCTTCTGATTGCTACCCTTCAAGTATCCACCTGGAATGTAGCGGGCCGAGACCACAGGTGACAGGCGCGAGCCACCATACTGGCGAAGAGGAATAAGTGGTCCAGCGGGATAACAAAGGGCATTCGAGAACTGGATGATTTCCGGCATACACCTGAAGTGCTCCCGCAGGCAAATACGGCCCTGACAACGAATCTCCGCCAGGTCGAAAAAGCTCTGATCAACGCCAAAAGCATCTGAGTGCGGCATGTCACCTAGATAACGCGCTCTCAGATGGTTGACATCTTCGCGATCGATCCCGACATACTCGGGGCTAATCTGCTTGTCATCGCCCACAACGACGAGTTTCCTCGCAAGATAAGCCAAGAGCAGGGCCTCGGGGACCGACTGGCTTGCCTCGTCGATGATCACGACGTCAAACAGGTCCCTGCCGGGTCTGATGGTCTCCGCCACCCGATATATCGGCATGACCCAAGCCGGTATTGCAGAACGGCATTCGTTCATATGCTCGCGTGCATTCCGGCGGTGCAGTGGAGCGTATTTCCCAGTTCCCTTCCCTATGCTTCGAACGGCCTTGGACCAGGCGACCAAGTGTTGTCGTTGCGGTTCGTTCATGTGCGCAAAACAATGGGACCACGCTTTTTGGCCAGCGATATCTTTCAGCCGGTGTAACTATTCAGCCTCGATGGCTGGGATTAGGGGGGCACCGTTGAAGACACGCCCCAGCGCTGCCAGCATCGGGTGTCCCTGCTTACGGAGGGTGGAGAGGTAACCCCGAATGCGACAGA
>SCTZ01000212.1 GCA_004297765.1 Chloroflexota bacterium
CAGCTACCAGGTTCCGCTGGCGCCATGGATCGCACCCAAGCGTCGGGGGCGCCCACCCAAACGCGCAAACACACCAGCCGTGGCGGTAACATCATGATCACAGTTCAATGTGGCGGTACCTTCTGGTCTGGTCGTACAGAGTTATGGCGAACCTCTTGCCGCGGACACTATAATTGTAAATCTAGGGTAGTGGTGTATCTGCTGTGGAACGAAAGGACATTATCAGTGCCGCGCCTGAGTCTTAGGGGCAAACTGATCGCCAGCTTCACACTGATCCTGATCCCTGTTCTGGTCTTGCTGATGCTGTTCTATCGCGAGGCGAACGAACAACGGATCGACACTGTTCTCGACAGCCAGATGCGGACCGCGCAGGCTATCGCAGGTCTCGTCGATGCTCACTTCGACGAGGGAATGGTTCTCGCCACGGCACTAGCTAATGATCCTGTTGTGCATAGTCTTGATTCTTCCCAACTGGACCCCTACCTCGAGCGGCTCGCCTCCAATTATCCGCAATACGACGTCCTTGGAGTCGTTAACGTAGCAGGAGACACGGTGGGAACATCGATGCCCTATCCTGCGGGCGCTGAGCGTTTGAATTCGCGGGACCGGCCTTTCTTCAAGCAGGTCATGTCCACTGGAAAGCCAGTGATGTCGTCGGTTTTCATCAATCGGCGTACCTTCAGACCCACCATGACTGCCGTGGTGCCCGTTCGCGACGAATCGGGTAGCATGATTGGCGTCGTGACCGTGGGGACCTACATGGATACGCTTGCAGACAGGCTCCAGGGCGTGGCACTTGGACCGGAACAGCGCATCCTTCTGGTCGACACGACGGGGACGGCAGCATTCTACACGGGACTGCCAGCTCTCGCCGAGGAGGAGCGCAATCTCTCCGACTTTGAGCCTGTGAAAGCGGCCTTGGATGACAGGCCAACCGAGGTCAGAGGTTTCGTTTCGCCTCTCGTTGGCGACGCCCGCATCGGCGCCTTTACCGCTACTCCTAAGTACGGCTGGGTGGTGGGCGTTGACATCCGCGAGAGCGTGGCGCTGGCTCCTGTGAGCACCGCGCTAAGAAACCAATTACTTGGTTTTGGGGCAATCGCTATCTTGAGCCTAGGCCTGGCTGTCGTCTTGTCCTCTGTGCTGATCAAGCCAGTTCGCCGTCTGATCAAACATGCATTAGCCCTAGGCAACGGGGACCTCAGCCAGCGGGCAGACATCAAGACTGGCGACGAGATGGAGAAGCTGGGCCACACCTTCAATCAGATGGCCGAACGACTGGGACGGACATTAGAGGAACGGCAATCGCTCGGGCGGGTGGCCAGGGTATTAGTGCGCGAGCTGGCGCTAGAGCGTGTTGCCGATATCGTCGTCGACGAGGGGCAACGGGTCCTGGGAGCCAGCAAGGTGGGGCTATTCTTGGCCGAGGTCGATCGTGAAGAACTGCGACTGATCGCTAATCGTGGGTTCAGCGCGCAATCCGTCGCTGAGATCAGCATCGTCCATTATGCAGATCCCCTCCTTTCCGCTGTCGCGGCGCGTACCGGCCAGCCCCAAGAGATACCTGACATCGCAGACGTTGATCCCGAGTTGGCCGACGCCCGCCAAATAGCTGAGCGAGAGGCTCAGCGCAGTGTGTTATCGCAGCCCCTCTTTGCCAAAGGACGTCTGGTCGGTGTGCTGACGCTCGCGCTCTCGACCGCTCGTCGCTTCAGTGAGGAGGAGCGCGAGTTGATTCGAGCGTTCTCCGACCTATGCGCCGCCGCTATCGAGAATGCGCGGCTATACGAGGAACTACGTCAGACTCTCCATCTGCGTGAGGAGTTCATCTCCGCCGCAGCCCACGAGCTGAAGACTCCTGTCACCACCATCAAGGGCTACGTTCAGGCGATGAACAAGTGGGCGCCAGGCGGGCACGATGCGCGCGAAGCGGTTGCCCTCGATGTCATCAACCGGCAATGCGATCGAGTGAACGTCCGCGTGCAGGAGATGCTAGAGTCTGTCCGTCTTCGCCGTTTCCCGCCGGAGCAGCGTCGAGTGCGCTTCGATCTAGGAGACTTGGCCTCCGAGGTGGTGCAGCGCATACAGGCCACCACTCCGCTTGTCCGCGTGGTTCTCGAGCGAGAGACACTGGCTCCGGTGGACGCCGATCGCGAGCGGATCGAAGATGTGCTCGCGAGTTTCTTAGAGAACGCGATCAGGTTCTCGCCAGAGGGTGAGGAAGTCGGGGTGCGGGTGTTCGTCCGGGATGGTAAGGCGGTAGTCGCGGTAAGAAACTGCGGGATGGGTATCCCCAAGGAGCGACAGCCGCACGTCTTCGAGCCGTTCTATGACGCGGTGCCTGCCGGCGGTCCCGGCTATCGGGGCGTGGTGGCGCTTAGCCTGTACCTCAGCAAGATCACCATCGAGCTTCACCGAGGTCGCGTCTGGTTGGAGAGCGAAGAAGGCAAGGGCAGCACCTTCTACTTCGATCTGCCGTTGGCGGGGGAGACCAGCTTGAGAAGATAGCCCTCATCTTCTCGGTTCTGACAACTCCGCCTGCGACGCCCGAGTTCTCACTTGGAACAGGTGCTTGGCCAGGAGAAGTAAACAAGACCGAGCGGACCGCTACCGCCCGCGGCCAGGAAGATCATGCGATAGTCAGCCGTTATCTGGGCCAAGATGCCAAAAGCTATGGCGCCAGGAAAGATGCCGGCGTCGCTGGAGAGGGTTCTTCAAGATAACCTGATTGAACCTATTGTGCTCTCCTGGCGTTGACTGTGCAACCAACAGGAAGGTCGGCGAGCCGCGTGCCGACTTCCGACTCGTTCGTTGCTCTTCCCAGGTGCCCGTGCTATACTTGCTGCGCAAGATCATGGTTGTTGTCTATGATCTGCCGGAAACATGCTAGTGACTTGAAGTGGAGGCGCTATAGGCTGGTAAGTCGCCGGATTGGAGACATCCCGATCTTCGGCCAGTGGAAAAGCAGAGGTTCAGGATCGGTGCGTGTCGTTGTGGTTGGAGCCTTTCCTAATGGAGGGGGGTCATGGGTAGTTCCCGTAACGCGTCCTCAATCAGAGTCCTCGAAAGGTCTTACGACTCTGGAACCCCGCATTGGCAAGATTTCGTGCAGGCGATTGTGACAGGAGGCAAATACCGTGGTGTTGCGGAGTTGCTCTCGAAGATTCTAAAGGTACCAGTCTTCATTGAAGACAAGTTCTTTCGGGTAATGTGGTCGACTCTCGACAGAGAGTGGGAAAGCGCAGTCCCTGAGGATTCCGTAGTAAGCCATAGTAACGGATCCTACCATAAGCCTCAGTACGACGATCCGCAAATCGCCTCGTACGTGGCTCTAGCACGCAAGACAAAGCGGCCCATTGAGATGCCAGAGTTGCCAACATATGGCATTAGGGCGGGCCGAATCGTATTCCCGGTAGCTTTGAGTGAGAAAGAGGATGTTGAGGCATACTTGCATGTGTTCAAGACAGACCTCACGCCTTTCGAGATGGAGACAGTTTGTTCGGCCTTGAGGGCTTTGTTAGTTGGCGTCATTGCTGAACGTGAGAAGCAGAAGCTCGCTGAAGAGATAAGACGGCAGATGCTACTGCAGCTCTTCGCCGAAAATGCGGCGCAAAGGAGGCAACACTTCATTGAGGAAGGCCGTCTCGTCGGCTTTGATGTCACTATGCCTTCCTGGGTTGTCGTCGTAGAGGCCCGGCCGGTGCCCGAGCGTAGTGCGGACGTGGTTCTCGCGCTGGAATCAGTTCTGTCAGACAAATC
The DNA here is from genome assembly GCA_004297765.1 of Chloroflexota bacterium. Classification (GTDB taxonomy): domain Bacteria; phylum Chloroflexota; class Dehalococcoidia; order FW602-bin16; family FW602-bin16; genus FW602-bin16. Next base: position 3,760 of record SCTZ01000212.1, read on the forward strand.
CATTAGAGCCAGTGTGGTGCCTATGCAGGGCTCCGCGATCCTTATTCTTCAAGAGCAAGTTGTTCTGGGGCAGCTAGGCTCTATCCACTGGGATGTACAGCAATGCCTTGAGAGAATTTATGCAGCGCTCAGCAAAGCCTTGCCAGATTTGGATATAAGGATGGGAATAGGACGGCGCTGCTGCAGAATGAGGGACTTTGGCTTGGCGTTTGGCGAAGCAAAGAAGGCTATGGCATCCCATCGTTCGAATTCCCACGCGAAAGGTCACGGCGGCATCGCCAATTACTACCCATTGAACTTGGTATCCCTGCTGGCACAGCCTGGCTACGAAACATCGTTAATTGATTTCGCGAAGAGTCTGCTGGGACCTCTTGATGGAAGCTCACAGAAGAACAGTACCGATCTAATCGGAACTGTAAGCTGCTTTGTTGAAAACAAGTACTGTCTCCAGACCACTGCCGGGAAGCTATATGTTCATCCGAACACGCTTCGATATAGGCTCGGCAAAGTAGCCAAGATTACAGGGCTAGATTTTCAACGTCCTGACGACAGGCTGCAGGTCGAGCTAGCCCTAAAGATCTATGACTATTACAAAGACGATTTGTGCCCAAGCTGACGTCCGATCTTCGCCCGCGACGGGTTCTTAAGCGCAACAGCTATCGCCTGAGCCTACCATCAAGTGGCGAGATTCCCTTTTCTCTCGACGGTAGAGCAACGGTCGCCCAGCCAGGCATCACGTCCAGATCCCTCTGGTTGATGGCATGCCGCTCTATATCAACACAGTGGTCGCCGTTGTCGTCAATGTACTTCCTCGTCACTTTGCCCTTAAGCCAGACCACATCGGAGAAGTAAACGAACTGGCGATATTCGGTGCGACTCCTCTTGATCCACCCGTTATCGCCCATCCAGTTGGTCAGGAGATGAATCCCCCAGCAGTGGCGCTGTATGCCTACATCGTACTGCATGGGAACCCCCATCGCCCGTGCTGCCTCTCTGTTGTAGTGCACGGCAAAAATTGGCTCCAAGGCATAGGTGTGCGGGTCCCTGAATGCCCACATACTGTGCTTCCGGTACTGGCGCAACCCCATGCCGTGAGCGCTCAGTCTCGGAATAGGCGTTGCCCCGCCAAGAAAGAATGCCAGCTCGTCCGTGAGTCCCAGAGGCCCCTTTACCACCGGCCTTAGTTCCTCACCTACTTCGACATCTTCCCAGTAACGTGGATCCGAGCCCCTGATTGCCTCCGAAAGCACTTCTTCCTCGATTCTTTTCAGTTCATCGTCTCTCCACGGATGTGGAAGCGCAATACTGCTGTATTTCCCCTTTTCTCTTGCCTTAGGCCTGGCGATACGCACAATCGAATAGTGATACTTCGCTACAAGCTCATCTCGATTGTTCCAGTATTTGTTATCGAAATGGTCTATAACCATTTCGTCGGCGAACTCACTCGCCTTGGGCCCATCAAAGCCTGTGAACACGACCTCCGCAGTTATGGTATCGTTTTGGTAGACCGGACGATAGAATTCGATATCACAACCGGAATGGAACCCTCCCAGCCCTTTCCAGCCAAATTGAACGTGAGAGCAACAAGCCCAAACAAAGGAAGGCGGTGCTACGATTTCGCCAAACTGAGTCTTCCTGGCATACTCCCCATCGGACCACAGGGGGTTCGGATCGCCTATACCTTCAGCAAACTTCAAAATCGCCAGTCTTGTCGCCACCTCGTTGGACACCGAAGCGTCGGTACGTAGCTTCAGTCCGATCTTGCTGCGCATCTCATCAATCAACTCAGTGGTGATACTTGCCTCGGGCATTCCGACTTCTTTGGTGTCCATGACTGAAACCTCTTCGACTAAGAATGATCTAGGAATGATCATGCTAGGACCGGAAGTTCTCTCGACTGGCAGGGTTACACGCGCTCGGCTCACAGCATATCTTTCGTCAGGATAGGCGTATAGTTGCCTCGACGAGCAACCCTTGCATAACCACCGCACGGTCTTTCTCGACTATGAACTGCGGGATTGCCTCAGATTTCACTTCTTCTTGCTTCTTCGAGATTCCTCAAGACCTTCCGTTTTACTTTTCCATCAGGGGTTTTAGGAAGCTCGTCGATGAATTCCACTTCCCTAGGATACTCGTACTTGGCTAACTTGTCTTTCACGAAGTCCTGTATGTCTCGTTTCAACCCGTCGGAGGCCTCATATCCCGCCGAAAGCTTGACGAATGCCTTCACAACCGTGCCGCGGTCCTTATCCGGGCTACCCACCACTGCGCACTCGGCCACGGCGGGGTGTTTCGCCAGCGTTCCTTCTACGTCAAGAGGTCCAATGGTATTGCCGCTCGAGATTATAACATCGTCCGCCCGTCCAACATACCAGAAATAGCCATCCTCATCCCTGTAAGCTAGGTCGCCTACACGCACCCACTGATCTCCGCGCGGTACCGCAACCTGGCCAATTCTTCCGTGAGGTAGCTCGTTTCCTTCGTCATCAAGCAAACATGGTTCAGGGCGACCTATCATTGGTTTGCCCAAGCTCCCTGGTTTCACAACCCAATCCTCGAAACCACCGTAGTCGACCGTGATCGGCCCGGCTTCAGTGGACCCATACTGGGTATGTGGCACAATTCCCCATTCGTCAGTTATTCTCTGGATCACATCCTTCGACATGGCCTCACCGGCGAATGAAATCATCCGCAGTTTCAGGTTGTACTTGCTGGCCTTCCCGGTTTGGATCATCAAACGATAGTGAGAGGCGATGCCTGTCATGTTCGTGACACCAAACTCCTCCAGAGCCTCGAGGCAAAGCTCCGGATCGTACTTTCCTGAGAGAACTCCAGCGGCCTTGCCGAACACCATGGGGACCATCGTTCCGTACCAAATGCCGTGTCCCCAAGACGGAGAGGCTGGACAGAAATAGGTGTCCGAGGACCTCAGTCCCATCGCGATTTTCATAATCACGGCCGACACTGATATCGTATCGTGTGCATATTTAATCGGCTTTGGTGCACCAGTCGTCCCGCTCGAATACTGGATTGCGCATAGGTCTCTCCCAGAGGTTTTGGGCTCGTATTGGTCGGCCTCCCGCTTGAGATTACTCAGCAGGTCCTCTGCGTAGATAAGCTTCGGCCGGAGCTTCTCGATAACCTCGGAACCGATTGTTCTTGCTTGCTCGTATGTCGTAACCACGGCAGCGGCTTGGGCGTCCGCTAGTCTGAAATCAATGCCCTCAGGGCCAAAAAGTGGGGAAAGTGGAACCAGCACGGCTCCTCTTCTGCAAACGCCATAAAGGCTTGTGTAAAACTCGATAGAAGGGTGCAGCAGAACTGCCACTCTATCCCCGAATCCGACGCCTAACCGTTCGAGATGGTGGGCGAACTGCGACGACAGACGCTGAAGTTCCCCAAACGTGTAGATCTCTGACCTACGATCAGGAAACTTGATTCTTAGCCCTACCTCCTTTTTGTCGTGGCGGTCGAGGCATTCGTGGGCAACGTTGAACCTGTCCCTATTCCCATCAAACAAGTCCCAGCGCTGGCTCCACGAGAACTTATCTTTCGCCTCAGCGTATGTCTTGTAGTCCAATGCCATGTTATTTCAACCACTCCTTATGGTTTGTCTTTCGTCGAGCCATTCAACGAAGGCCTGTTAACACTGAACTCGTTACTCTCGACCTCGCGGACCGCTAATTGTAGCGTCTCTTCAACTCGTTCTTAATTATCTTTCCCGTCGCGTTTTTGGGCAACTCCGTCACAAAAACTACGGACTTAGGGGTCTTGAATGCAGCTAGTCTCTGTCTACAAAAGCCAATGACCTCTTGTTCGGTAATTCTGCTGACCTGGTCGGGTTTCAGCACGACCACAGCCTTGACCGTCTCTCCCCAAGTCTCGTCAGGCACGCCAATTACTGCCACGTCCTCAACCGCCGGGTGTTGGCAAATCGTATCCTCGACCTCAAGACCGGATACGTTCTCCCCCCCGCTTATGATGATATCCTTCTTTCTACCCACGATGAATACGTAACCATCATCGTCCCTATACGCCAAGTCCCCTGTGTGAAGCCATCCACCCTTGAAAGTCTTGGCCGTCTCCTCATGCATCTTCAGGTATCCTGAGCTGACGTGGGCACCTTTGGCGACAATCTCCCCAACCTCTCCATCGGACACCTCTTCCCCGAGCTCGTTTACAATCTTTACCTCCACGCCAATCGCCTCGCGCCCTACGGAGCCGAGCTTGTCCTTCAACGGACCGTCGAGAGCTTGAGCGTGCTCGCTGGTGGTGAACATCAGCATCCCCCCAGCGGCTGATTCCGTAGCTCCTAAGCCCGTAAAGAAGCGGTGAGGTCCCAAAATGCTCATGGCCTCTCTCAACTGGACGAGAGGGATAGGAGCGCTAGCATACATAATGAAACGCAGACTGCTCAGGTCGTGTTTGCCAAGATCAGGGTGACTGATCATCCGTCGCAAGGTCGTTGGGACCAGGTTGAGGAATGTGATCTTTCTCTCCTCAACCATTTGCATGACCTTCTTCTCATCGAAGCGAGGCAATATGATTGTCTGGGCCCCGCGATAGAAATGGCACAGTGTTGGCCAAAGGCCGCCGGAGTGGAAAAGCGGCATGACCAGAAGATTCACATCTTCAGGGACGACCCGCGTCTCAATCGTCATGAGATTTGTGGCAGCCATTATGTTGCGATGGGTGCTGATCACACCCTTGGCGCTCCCGGTCGTACCACTCGTGTACATAATCATGAACACGTCATCAGCTCCGACCGGAATCATCGGGTCCTCTGGAGCAGCCTGCCTAATTACTGCTTCGTATGACACTACGCCATTCTGAGGAGGCCCGATTCTAACAAAATGCCTCACGGTGCCAAGGTCGGGTGTCACCTTGCGCACCACATCTTCAAAATCCGCCTTATAAATCAAGACGGCTGATTCCGAATGATTCAAGTGAAATACTACTTCGCTTGCAGAAAGGCGAGTATTCAATGGAACGATTGTCAGCCCCGTTTTTGCAGTAGCAAAGTAGGCCTCCACAAACTCATGGCAGTTGTCAGCAATGATTGCCACTCTATCTGCCTTCGTCAGGCCGAGATTGACCAAAGCATTGCCGAGGCGGCTCGTTCTTTCATTGATCTCTTTGTACGTGAATTCCTTGTCGTCGTCGACCAGTCCGACTTTCCTCGCGTTGATCCTAGCCTGCTGCCTGACAATATCTCCGACAGTCATGAACATAGCCCTTTCTTACTCACCTTCACGTCATTGCGGTACGAGCAACCCAGGCACTATGTCCTTCGAGTTACGAGGGTTGGAAGGACAGCAAGTACACGAGCCATTCCCTGAGCACCGTCCGCGAGGTTCACGGGAGCGGCAATTACTAGAGCCCCGGACTCGGGCACCTTCTCCAGATTCGCCAGGTATTCTAGGATGATGACATCGTTGGGCGGCCGCTGAACCACATCTCTGACGGGGGTCGAGGCGAATGGACGTGCGGTTTTCATCCTGCCTTTCTGGCCTGGACTGTCCACAGTGGGAAGGTCGGTACCCAGCATACTTATGCCGCGTTCACCCACAAGTAGAGTAGCCGACTCAACGCCGAAACCGGGATAGTGATCCCTGCCCCTCTCATCTTTTCCAAAGTAGGCCTGATCAATTCCCCAGTAGCCCCCCCGACCAGAATGCAGAACCACGGCCGCTCCTTGGGGAATAGTGCCGTTCCTTGCCTCCCAGGACAGAATGTCTTCTACAGTAATCTCGTAGTCTGGGTTCGCTCTTGTTTGCTCCACAACATTGAGGACAGCCAGTGGACCGATGTATCGGGAGAGCGGGTAATCGTCGATGTTTCTTCCCAGTTCTCCAAAGCCGTGCGAAGAGCCCTCAACATGCGTGCCGTGCCCCTCCATCATCTGATGAATCACTCTGGAGTAGAAGCCATTGACTGGATAGCCAGTCTCTTTGTCGACCGTTGCTGGGAACGTGAGGATCCCCTCCCGAGACGGAACATCGGGTGTAATGATGATTGGCGGATAGACAGGATGAAGGCTCATCCCAGTTGGTTGAATTGGATAACTGAGGTCGATTACATTCGTGGCGCCCGGTCGTATCAACCATCCTGCTCCTGGTTCAGCCAGCACTTCGCAAATATCTCCTTTTGGCACGTCGACTCGGCCCTGTACTTGAGTCTAGCATCCAGTTGAACGGGGTCAATACTGATCATTCACACAAAAAGCGCCTATGCCACCCACACACCTTGTACAGTGTTCACAAATTCGCGATGATAACCTGCCTACTCTCGATCTACAAGCCGGTCTTTCCCTCACATTGTGCCCGACACTTGTAGAGTCTATACAAATGCCCCCAATCCTTCACCGCAAGTACTAGAAGCCCAGATGGAAACCCTGCCTTCGGGCAGGACCGTGACCCGTTAGACCGAGGCAGCAGGTCACGGACAGGACGAAGGCACTGATGAACAGCGCAACAGCACCTATCGTTGGGGCAAAAGAATGAGAAGCTCGGCTGCGTCGGCAGCGCATCCTGCCGACTTTGGTTGCGACGAGCGTCAGATTGGCCACCGCGGCCGCCATAAGCAACTGGTACAGCGTCTTGACGCGCCCAAAGTAGCGTGCCTGCCGCGTCCCCAGTTGCATGAGTCGCGCGAGGCGATGCTCTGCCGCTTGACGCTGCTGTCGGTAGGGACCAAACGCTTCGCTGCGTTGCAACGCGCGCGCCTCCTGCAGCAGCGCCTCCTGGGGATGAAGGCTCACCGTTCGTCCCTTGCCCGGTCCAGCTCTGACACAATCGGCATGCCGCGCACAGGCGGCGCACACCTCGGGACTGAACTTGAAACCCAGCTGCTCCCGGCTTTCGCCGTTGCGATCTGTCCGCCGTCCAATGAGTTCCAGCGTCCGACACTCCTGATCGGCAGGACAGGTGCATGTCTTGGTCTTCAGGTCGATGCGGAAGTCCTCTTTGGGAATCTGCCCACTGTGGGGTCGATCCGGCACTTTGGCGACCAGTTTGCGTCCGGCATCGGCGAACGCCTGGCGAGTCGTGCCATCGCCGTAGGCGCAATCGCCGATGGTTTCATCGACCTCCACCTGGGCGTTCTCCTCGGTCTGCTTCACCAACTCCAGGGCATGCTCGTTATCCGGTGCGTTCCCGGCCAGCACGTCCACCGCGGTGATCAACTGGTTCTCGGGATCCACCGCCACCGCGGCCTTGTGCCCGTCAAAGCGCTTGGCTTTGCTCTTGCGTCCGTGGCGCATCTCGGGGTCGTGCACCGAGACCACCCGATCACGGCTCACCCCGTCTTTGATGCAGATCCCGTCCGGCGTGCGCGTGATGTCCTGAAGCAGCAATTGCTCAAGCAATTCGGCCGCCTCGGTCAGTTTCTTGTGCTCGATGCTCTCGGCTTCATGTGTGGAGAGGGTCTGGCGCGCCATCTCCAGCAAGCAATCGGCGTCTGCCACGATGCTCTGCAGGAACTTCTGTCGCTCCTTCGCATCGGACCAGTCGATATGCGCCTCCCCCTTCAGGCTGCTGGTCCCAAAGTAGCGCGACAGGTCGTGGGCGGCGGCCCAGGCGTCGGGCGTCTCTCCGTTGAACTCGGCCAGCACCCGACCGAGTTTAACAATGCCGTCGGCCAAGAGGTTGTAGGTATCCTTGACAGCACCTCGTCCGAGGATGTTGCTGGTATCCAGGGCCACTTTGATCTTGCGCTGCTTGAAGTAGCCGGTCTGGCGTGCTACGGTGAGGCTTTTCTTGAAGACCGCCCGAACTTCCTCATGCAAGATGAGTTGGGCGCGAAAGACCTGCAAGGTACTCTTGGCAAAGGGACGCTCATCGAGAGCGATGCCCAGGGCGACCTTCCAGCGCAGGTCGAAGTCGGCGTGCTCCTTAGCGTCCTCATCGGAGACGCGGTCGTAGGTCTGCAAGAGCAGGGCGGTGGCCAGGAGGCTCGGTGGCACGCTGTGACGACCGTTATCCAGCACATACAGGGCGGCGAACTCTTCGTCGCGAAAGAGCTGACCCCGCTGGCTGGCCAGGAAGCCGTAGAAGCTGTCCCGACCGACGAAGTCCAGGTAGAGGTAATCGGCCTCGAACAGACCGCGCTGGTCCGAGCGTTTGCCAAGCATATCGAGCCTCCGAACGATAGTTCGGCACCATTATACCATATCAGACGGCCGGGCGAGACTTTCCGGCTGCGTTTCTAGAGGGTATTCGAAAAGCTAGGCGCAATATGGCGAGGTTAGGGCAGGCGCCAAGCCTCCCCCCAGGGCACATTGCATGTGCCCTGGGGGCGGGGACGGGGGACATCCACGCCGCTTGTGCTTCTCAGACACCCTCTAGAGCTGTTCTCACTAGGCTTGACCATCCTACCTAACATGCGTAGGGGCGGACGGCGCTCGCCACGGCGAGTCGCCTTCGGAGACTTTCCGCCAGGGGTGGAGATGGGTGGGAGGTGGGGTGAGGGGCGCAGACGTATGCTAGCAGATACGCTCGCTCTCCGCCACTCGCACGCCACTCCGCGATCCACTTCGCATGCGTTGACGAAAGCGTTAGGGGTATCCCCCGCCCCCCTGGCGGACAGAGCCGTCCGCCACTACGCAAGATAGCCGGACTGATCAATGTTTAGGAGAACTGCTGTATTGTGGCGGACGATGCCAAGTGTCGACCAGGAATAGAGCCGTCGGTCATTAACCGATCGGATGATCGCCATCTTCCTGACGGATGACAGAAGCTCCCAATCGATAGGTTACTATCGGCGAACAATACCTCGAGTGAACGATTGTAATCATTGATCCAGGGCGCTACGATTAACGTGCTGATGTTTGCTACTGTGGCGTGGATGTCCAGTACAGTCCGACGGCTGGCCCTTGGCTTTTGTTGTTGCCAATACGGTGGCAAGTTCTCTTGACCGAGTCGCACCAGCAAAGAGTGGAAGGAGATAGCACAAACATGAGATCAGTTACGCGACGTCTGATGCTGTTCTTCAACATCCTTGCGGCGTTAGCGATCTTCGTTGGCGGGTGTACTGGGGAAGGTAGTGGAACACCTCAGCCGACATCCACGACTGAAGGTGAGCCTAAGTTTGGTGGAGAATTGCGAACCTACTGGCAGACGGCGTTCAGCTACTTGGATCCACAGAGGTCGACCGCTGGAGCCGATCCGTTTTTTAGCAAGCTTTACACCGCAACCCTTCTGGACTACGCCGAAGATGGAAGCTTGTTACCCTACCTGGCTCAATCGTGGTCACTCCCCGATGCCAAGACGATCGTGCTCAAGCTACGATCTGACGTGAAGTTTCATGATGGTACTGCCTTCGACTCCGCAGCAGTGAAGTTTAACATCGAGCGTGGGCAAGCAGCCGAAACCAATACGCCGGTTCGCTCTACCTATACCCAGATTGAGCAAGTGGAAACCCCCGATCCGCTCACGGTGATCCTGCGCCTCAAGTCCCCCGATGGCGGCTTTGCGTATAATTTGGCCACCACTTCATCAGTGGGCATCGGCGGCATGGTCTCCCCGACCGCCGTTCAAAAGTGGGGTAAGGAATTCGAACGGCACGTCGTGGCGGCTGGACCCTTCGAGATTGAGAAGTACACCCCAGAGGTAGAGCTGGTCCTCAAGCGCAACGAGAGCTTCTTCATGAAGGATGCTCAAGGCAAAAAGCTTCCTTATCTGGACCGAGTTCGGTTTACGATTATCCCCGATGCCACGGTTGCTGGTGCTGCTCTCGAATCGGAACAAGTGGACCTAGCTCGGGTCATCGCGCAGGCACAGGCCGACAGACTGAAGAACAACAAGAGCGTCACGGTTAGCACTCTAAAGGGCAACGCGTTGATCTTTCTGAGCCCATTCACGCCCAAGCCGCCCCTCGATAACCTTGATCTTCGGAAGGCAATTGCCTATGCCATCGATCGGGACGAGATCGTTAGGGCGGAATATGGTGGGCATGCCCAGCCGGCCTACACGGCTTTCCCAAGCTCGATGTGGGCCTGGGATAGTACCATCCAGGACTACAAGTACGATCCTGCCAAGGCGAAGGAGCACCTGGTCAAGGCTGGGTATCCCAACGGTATCAAGTTGACGGCCGCAGCCTTCAAGTCGACCGCAGGGCTCGGGATCGATACAGTTCAAGCGCAACTCAAGCGGGTCGGGATAGACCTCACCGTTGATGAAATGGAGATGGTCACTTTCCAAGAGAAGTTCCGAAAAAATGGAGAGTACGATTTGGGCTTTGCTGCAACCCCGTCGTCAGTAGACCCCAGCACTCTGGCGAGTAAGCAGTACGCCAGCGGAGCTTTCTACAATCCCGGCCAACCGAAGGTGCCTGAGTTCGATGCTTTGATTGAGAAGGGGCGCCTGGCCACTGACAGGAACGAGCGCAAGAAGATCTATAGTGACCTCCAAAAAGCGATTAATGCGCGGGTGCACAGCATTCCTCTCCTGTACCTCGCGTCATTCTCAGCTTACCAAACCTATGTGAAAGGGTACACCTGGGGTCCTGAACTGATCGGTGATATAAGATGGGCCTGGCTCGATAAGTAGTTGTTCACCTTCCAGCCTGCTTCGAACATGGCACAACGCGAACCGACGGCAGAGCGTTCAACTACTTGGCGAATCGTCCGAGCCGGCGAGGTTTGCGAGATCTTCCGTATGTCAAGCGATAGGAAGGTGGTAGGCTTTGCCCCAGCGGACTGCAGAGAAAACCCTTTCTCTTCCTAGCTGCAGGGAGCAAGGTAGGTGCCTTACGGGCCACCACGTAGTAGACCGCGAGAGAATGAAAGGCAAGAGTACGCATGGTACGATATGCTGCCAGACGAGGGATCCAGATGATCCCGGTGGTCTTCTTTGTGGCCATTATGGTCTTCGTAGTGATTCACACGCTTCCGGGCGATCCCATCCTTGCGCTCATCGGGCATGACGCGACAGGGGTCGATCCAGAGGCTATGGCCAAGATGCGCCATGACCTGGGGCTGGACGATCCGATCTACGTCCAATTCGGGCGATGGTTCTTCAATCTCCTGCGGGGCGATTTAGGCACTTCGACTCGTTTGCACATGCCTGTCACCGAGTTGATCGCTAGCCGCGCCCCGGTTACTGTGCACCTAGCCCTTTCCGCTTGGTTGATCGGCATCGGAATCGGCGTTCCCGCCGGAATCATCGCTGCAGTCAAACGCAATTCCGCGGCCGATATGCTGGCAACAGTTGCCGCCATGGTCGGCATTGCTGTGCCCTCGTTCTGGCTAGGCATTCTGGCCATCTGGCTCTTTGCCGTGGTCTTGAAGTGGCTGCCAACAGCCGGGTTTGTGGGACTTCTCGACGATCCGGTTCAGAGTGCGCGTTTCTTGATCTTGCCGGCCACCACCTTGGGGCTACACCTTACCGCATCGATCATGCGCCAAACTCGCTCTGCCCTCCTCGAGGTGTTGGGCAGCGACTACGTGCGTACGGCGAGGGCCAAAGGATTGGCGGACCTCAATGTAGTGGGCCTCCATGCTCTGAAGAATGCACTGCTTCCGGTGGTCACAGTGATGGGTTTACAGCTAGGAAGGTTGCTGGGCGGTACCGTGATCACCGAGACCCTCTTCGCGGTCCCGGGTCTCGGACGCACGGCCGTGCAGTCGATATTGACGCGTGACTATATGGCACTGCAAGGCGTTGTGTTGGTGATGGCCATGGTCGTATTGGTGGTTAACCTGCTCACCGACCTGCTGTATGCACGCCTTGACCCGCGTATTTCATATCGCTAGGGGGAGGTTATCGTGACGACCGAAATGGAGAGCGCGAGGGCTCTGCCCTTGGCGGGTATCTTGCCACCTAGGCGTTCGCTCGGAGTTTTGAGCTTCATCCGCCAGCTTATCCGTCGTCGACTTGCCTTGATTAGTCTGATCATTCTGGGCTTGGTAGCCTTCGGGGCTATCTTCGCCGGATGTGTATCTCCCTATGATCCGATGCTCACCGACGGGTATCGCACGCTGGAAGCCCCGTCTCTTGCCCATCCTTTTGGCCTCGACAAACCAGGTCGGGATGTGCTCAGCCGGGTGATCTATGGTGGGCGCATCTCACTGGCGGTGGGCGTTGCTTCGGTGGCCATTGCCACACTGATTGGTGTTCCTTTAGGTATCATGGCTGCCTACTTCGGTGGGAAGCTCGATACTCTAACCATGGGGGTGATCGATGCCCTCTACTCGTTCCCGAGTCTGCTGTTGGCACTAGCGCTGGTCGCCGGGCTGGGACCGTCGGTCTTCAACATCATGATCGCCATTGGCATTACTAGTGTGCCCGTCTATTGCCGGATAGTGAGGAGCCAAGCCCTTTCCGTACGGGAGTGCGAATACGTCTTGGCCGCGCGCTCTATTGGTGCCCGGGACTGGCGGATTATGGCGAGGCACATCTGGCCGAATGTGACCGCGCCAATTATGGTGCAGGCCTCGCTCGGCATGGCTGCTGCCGTGCTGGCGGAAGCTGGACTTAGCTTCTTGGGAGTCGGCGTAAGACCTCCAACGCCAACTTGGGGTGCGATGTTGAACGAAGGCTTTCCTTTACTGCAAAAGGCCCCCTGGCTCTCGATCTATCCGGGGTTGGCCATCTTCCTGGTGGTGCTCTCGCTGAATATTGTCGGTGACGCTTTGCGCGACGTGCTCGATCCGTACTTACGGCGGAGCCGTGGGACCGCCTTGTAGCGGTACCTAGGTGGACAATTGGTTATGGATGAATATACCTTTGGGGGGGGGAGGCCTCCGACACGAGTAGAACAAAAGTAGAAACGAAAGGAAGGCTAGAATCTTGAGTTACCGGGACATCGTCTACCAGCCAGGTACTGTGGCGCGGGTGATCATGAATCGGCCACAGTATCTCAACGCGCAAAGCCGTGTAATGATCGACGAGTTGGACGACGCTTTCGCCAAAGCGGTCGCCGACGACGAAGTGCGGGTAATCGTCTTGTCAGGGAATGGCGAACACTTTTCTTCGGGGCACGACATCGGCACCCCGGAGCAGACGATGTATTGGGAAGCGCGCGGTGGTCGTCCTACAGAGCGCATGCCTTTCTATAATTGGATGAAAACGAGCTATCTAGATATGTCGCTGCGATGGCGCAACTTGCCCAAGCCAACCATCGCGATGGTTCAAGGTTACTGTATTTTCGGCGGCTGGATGTTTGCCTCATCGATGGACCTTATCTTCGCCGCAGACGACGCCAAGTTCCTGGCAGGCCATACCGAGTACTTTCCGGTACCTTGGGATTTGGGGGTGCGGAAGGCGAAGGACATTCTCTTCGAGAGCCGCTTTATCGGTGCGAAAGAGGCCCTGGAAGCCGGCTTCGTCAGCCGAGTGATACCTAGAGAGAAACTTGAGGAAGAAACTCTAGCCTACGCCCATCGTGTGGCCGAGAACGATCCCTTCGTCGTCCAATTGTGCAAGTTCTCGGTAAACCACGCGCAGGATGCGATGGGATTTACCAACGCGGTGGAGCCTGCTCTACAGGCTGCTGTGCTGAGGCTCTTCCAGAATTCGGACATGAAACGGGGGAAACGAATGTTCGGAGTGGATCTCGCGTTGAAGCATGTTAGGGAGACGCAAGAATGATCCCAGTGCCGGTTCAGCAACGGCGGGATGACACCCGATGGGACGTGAAGGTGTGGCGATGGTCGATGTAAGAGAACGGACGCCGGAGAGGGCGGGCGGCGAAACTGGCGGACCCGGGCCAGCTCTGAAGGGTTTGCGGGTGATCGAGTTGGCAAATGGCGTGGCCGGTCCGTATTGCGGCAAGATGCTGGCCGACTTCGGGGCCGATGTGATCAAGGTGGAGCTACCCCAAGGCGACCCCAGTCGGGCCGTCGGTCCTTTCCCGGAAGGCGACCGGGATGCTGGGGCTTCTTTCCTGTGGCTAAATACTAATAAGCGTGGCCTCGTGCTTGATTGGCTGCAACCGGCCGGACGGAAGGTTTTGCGTCAGCTAGTCGCCCAGGCCGACGTCTTGGTGGAGAGCGGGCCGGGGGCGGAGCTTAGTCGGTTGAGGTTGGATCCGAAGAGCCTGCTCCGGCTAAGCTCGAGACTGATCGTCACCTCGGTCACGCCGTTTGGTCGGACTGGTCCGTGGCGAGACCGCCCCGCGACCGACCTAACCGTTAGCGCCTTGGGGGGGATGAGTTTCCTGAACGGTTTGCCGGGCGAAGAACCATTGCGCGAGCCGGGGTCCCAAACAGAGATAATCGCTGGGATATCTGCCTACATTGGTACTATGGCCGCTTTGGCAGACCGATCCGTGACCGGGCAGGGGCAAGCCGTGGATGCAGGAGCATTGGAAGCGATGCTCGGCATCCTGACGCCTTATATCACTCAGTACTCTTACCAAGGCAGCTACATGGAACGCGGACCGCAGAGCAGGAAGTATATGTTCCGCTGTCAAGACGGCTATGTGAGTATTGTCATTGCTCTGTTCAATGCCTGGGAATTGCTCACCGAGTTTCTCGACCTAGGCGAGAAGGCGAGCGCTCCCGATGAGGCGACTAACATGATGCTCATGCGGGATGACCGACGGGTGCACGAACTGTTGGAACCGGGTCTGCAGCGGTATACTAGGACTGAACTGTTCGCCGCGTTGATGGAGTCACGGATGAACGTAGGTATGGTACTGTCAATCCCCGAGCTCAGAACCGATCAGCACTTGGCGGCGCGTCGCTTCTTCAAGTCCGTGGACGATCCACGGGCTCGAGAAGCGGTCTTTCCCGGTGCTCCTTTTCGACTGGAAGATTGCGAGTGGACCTTGCGGCGTCCGGCGCCCGGTCTTGGGGAACACAGTGAGGAAGTGCTTGCCGAACTAATGGGTTGCAGCACCCGTCGCCGCGTGGCCTTGCGCCGCGCTGGAATAACGGGCGGGAAAGGATAGAGAGATGGGCAGAATGGCGCTGGAGCATATCCGGATCATCGATCTCTGTCAGGCTTGGTCCGGGGCTTACGCAACGCAGATTCTCGCCGATCTGGGAGCTGAGGTAATCAAAGTCGAGGCGCGGCAGCGACCGGATCCATGGCGTTGCGCGGTGAACGGCAGTCTGCGCTATCAACTCGCGAGGAGCTTTGCCGATAACGAACCGGGCGAGCGACAGCATAACCGAAGCTATCTTGCCAACAGCGTAAATCGCAACAAGTCTAGCCTTACTCTCGATCTAACCAGAGAACGCGGACGGGAGATCTTCCGGGAGCTAGTGCGAAGCGCGGACGTGGTGACCGAGAACTTCACGCCGCGGGTGATGGGGAACTTCGACCTGGACTTCGCTGCGCTGAAGAAGCTGCGTCCTCAATTGATTATGCTTTCCATGCCGGCCTTTGGCGGGACTGGCCCGTATCGGGAATTAATGGGGGTCGGCGCTACCATCGAGTCCATGTCTGGCAATTCCTACCTCCTAGGCTACGAGGGTGGTCTGCCCCTAATGTCTGGGATCATGTGGTCCGACCCTGTGGCCTCGGTGATGGGCGCGGCCGCCGTGCTCACCGCGCTGTACCACCGCGAGCGCAAGGGACGTGGTCAACACATCGATCTGTCACAGCAGGAGTCAATGTTGTCGATGATCGGCTATCATGTCGTCGCCCACTCGCTCACCGGCGAGGCACCACAGTTGCAGGAGAATCGCGATCCGCTGATGGTACCGCACCGCAACTACCAATGTCAGGGAAAGGACCAGTGGGTTGCGATTGCCGCCCGTGACGATGCCGACTGGCGCCACCTCTGCCGCACGATTGACCGTGCCGACCTGACAAAAGACAGTCGCTTCGCCACGGCGGCCGCGCGCCTGGAGAACCGTGCCGTGGTGGACTTGATCATCGAGGAATGGACCAAAGCTCGTCCGGTAGCAGAAGTGGAAACGGCACTTCAGACCGCCGGTGTGCCAGTAGGCAAGGTGCGGAGCATACCCGAAATATTCGCTTGTCCGCAGGTGAAGGCGCGCCGGTTTTTCACCTCGGTCGATCATCCCGAAGTCGGTCGGCGGACTACGGCTGGTATTTCTGTCCGGTTGTCCAGGTCACCGGGGAAAATTCGCCGCGCTGCACCCTGCCTGGGCGCAGACAGTGCCGATATCCTACGGCGTTATCTTGGCCTTTCCGACGAGGAAATCGCCAAGTTAGTGGCGGAAGGGATCACTGGTGAGGAGTTGATCTTTCCGCCAGCGAACGGCGGACAGGACTCTTGACCTGCAAGGGTCCGATTCATCCATCCTTTGGTTCTGACTGGGTGCAGCCCACTATTGTGGTGCTAAGCCGCCTGATGCTCCATCGCATTCGCAGGTCTCCTCGGAAAGGCGGGGGGGCGACGTCTTCGTGTTGGTGGAGTTGCATAGGGCTGGCCAGGCAGATGCAGCCGAAACAGTGCTACGTGACCTGGAGAATTTCCTGACCCTCTACGCCTTTCCGCAGAAGCATTGGATCCGCTTGCGAACGACGAACCCCATTCAGTCACCGTTGGCCGGCATCAGGTTGCGGACGGATGCGGCCAAGCGTTTTCCCGATCGAGATAACCTGCTGTACTTGATCTACAAGCTGATGGAGCGGCTATCAAGGAAAAGCTAGATTTTGAGTGCAAGTGGAGTAGGTGCAAAAAGCATGGAACTTGAGAATATCTCATATAGTATAGATGATCACAAAGGGATAGGCAGAATCATCATTAACCGGCCGGAGGTGAAAAACGCTCTTAACAGGGATACGAGGAGAGAGCTCAGAGCAGTTATCGACGCTCTTAGGCATGACTATAGTATTAGGGTAGTTGTTGTTACCGGTGCGGGAAACGACGCTTTTGTGTCTGGTGCAGATGTCAGAGATTTTCAAGGTGTAACCCCGGCAGACATAGAGGAAATTGCCTCGACTATGGGCCAGCAACTGTTTAATGACATCGAGAGTCTTCCGATGCCCGTTCTAGCTATGATAAATGGGTATTGTTTCGGGGCAGGGTGTGAGCTGGCTATGGCTTGTGACGTAAGAATTGCCGCCAAGAATGCTAAATTCGGTCAACTGGAGATTAACCTGGGGATAATGCCGGGAGCGGGAGGGACCCAGAGACTACCCCGCCTGGTAGGCTGGGGCAAGGCTAAAGAGATGCTGTATACGGGCAAGATAATAGGAGCCGTGGAGGCAGAAAGGATAGGGCTGGTAGATAGCGTAGTGCCCGTGGAGAAGCTGGAGGCAGAAGTAAACCAGCTAGCCGAAGCCATTGCCAGCAAGAGTCCCCTTGTTCTAAGGCTTCTTAAGAAAACCATCAACCGGGGTATGTATACTGATCTGGCAGCCGGGTTAAGTTACGAGAAGGGCAATTTCGCTCTTTGCTTTGCCACTGAGGACAAGGCTGAAGGAGTAGAAGCCTTTCTGGGCAAAAGGAAGCCCCAGTTTAAAGGGAAGTAATCCTGGAGGAGACAGTATATGGAAATCAAAGAGGTGAGTGTTTTGGGTGCCGGAACCATGTGGGGCACGGGATCGCCCAAATCTGTGCTCAGAGTGGGCTGCAGGCAAGGCTGTACGATACAAAAGAGGAATTTGTGCAGCGTGGCCTGGACAGAATCAAGAAGTATCTAAAAGGGAGCGTAGAACGCCAAAAGATCACGGAAAAGGAATCTACAGATTCAGTCAACAGGATAACAGGAATCATTGACTTCGAGGAAGCAGCTAGGGAGGTTGACCTGGTGATTGAAGCCGTGCCGGAAGACATGAAGCTCAAGAAAGAGATATTCTTGGCCTTAGCCAAAAGCTGTAGAGGTGAGGCTATCTTAGCCTCTAATACCTCTACCCTAAGTATTACAGAGATAGCCTCAGTGAGTGATAGACCGGAAAAAGTGATTGGCATGCATTTCTTCAACCCAGTTCAGTTCATGAAACCAGTAGAAATTGTGAAGGGGGTATTAACCTCCGAGGACACCATAGGCAGTATTGAAGCCCTGGCGTTAAAGCTAGACAGAATACCTGTTATCGTCAAGGATTCTCCCGGGTTTGCCAGTACCCGGCTGGGGGTATCCCTCTTTCTCGAAGCCAGCCAGATGCTGGAAGAAGGGGTAGCCTCCAAGGATATTGATACGGGAGCTAGGTTGTTCTATGGTCACAGGATGGGGCCTTTTGAGACCTGTGATCTGGTAGGCCTAGATGCCCGGCTCAATAATCTGAATGCTCTTTATCAGTCTACTAGTAATCCCAAGTGGGCAGCCCCCCTACTGTTGAAGCAGCTAGTAGCCTCAGGCTATTGGGGAAACAAGCCCGGAAGCAATGGAGGCTACTACACCTTCTTTGGATTAGAGAAGGATTAATCAGGAAGGGAGATAAGGAACATTGAAATGAGAACTTTGAACTATCCTAGGTTTATGATTTTGGGATAGGTATCAAAATATAGGCTAACGTCCAAACGCTCGTCTTGGGGGTGACACAGTGCCAGTGTTGCTACAAGTGAAAGATCTGCGAACCAGCCTCTTCACTCAAGTTGGTGAGGTTAAGGCGGTGGACGGCGTGTCTTTCGACATCGATTCCGGCGAAGCCCTGGGGGTCGTCGGCGAAAGCGGCTGCGGCAAGAGCGTCACCGCCCTTTCGATCATGCGACTAGTCCCCAATCCCCCTGGTCACATCGTCGGCGGCCAGATGGTCTTCGACCGGCGCGACCTCCTGAAGCTCAGTGACCAGGAGATGCGCCGTGTTCGCGGCAAAGATATCGCTATGATCTTCCAGGACCCGATGACCTCGCTCAACCCGGTTCTAACCATTCGCCGCCAGATTACCGAGAGCCTGCAGCTCCATATGGGAATGAACGCGGGGCAAGCCAGGGAACGCGCCATCGAGCTTCTGAAGATGGTGGGCATTCCCTCACCCAAGCAAAGGATCAACGACTACCCGCATCAGTTCAGCGGGGGGATGCGCCAGCGAGTGATGATAGCCATCGCTTTGGCCTGCTCTCCGCGACTCATCATCGCCGACGAGCCCACCACTGCCCTGGACGTGACCATCCAAGCCCAGATCGTGGACCTGGTCAAGCACCTTCGCCGCGAGCTGGGCACCGCAGTGATGTGGATCACTCACGACCTGGGGATCGTTGCCGGACTGTGCGACAGGGTGGTTGTGATGTACGCTGGGCACATCGTAGAGTCGGCCCCGGTTAGGGAGCTCTACGCCAATCCCAGCCACCCTTACACCCTTGGGCTCCTGCGGTCCATCCCGCGACTAGACCAGGAGCGGCGGACCAAGCTTGTGCCCATCGACGGGTTCCCGCCAGATCTAATCGATCTGCCCGCGGTCTGCGCCTTCCGGACGCGCTGTGCTCACATCGGCGATGCCTGCCAGGAGGGAGTTCCTCCGCTTCGATTGGTGGGTCCCGATCACTATGTGGCCTGCTGGGTCGACGTGAAGGCCCGCACACCGGCTCTCTCAGCCTAGAAACTAGTGGGTAGGTTTACTATGAGCTCCAACGGCGAGGCGATTGTCGATATCAAAGATCTGCGGATGCACTTTCCGCTTCAGGGCGGCATGTTCCTCCGCCGCAACGCCGGCGCGGTCATGGCCGTGGACGGGCTGAACTTCTCCATCAAGAAGGGGGAGACGCTCGGCTTGGTAGGAGAGAGCGGCTGCGGCAAGTCTACCGCCGGCCGGGCAATCCTGCAGCTATACCGGCCCACTGGTGGCAGCGTCGTCTTCGAAGGGGAGGACCTGTGTAGACTTAAAGGGAACGAGCTAAGGAAGATGCGCCGCAAGATGCAGATGATCTTCCAGAACCCCTACGCCTCGCTCAACCCCCGCATGACCGCCGGCAGTATCATCTCCGAGCCAATCGAGGTGCACGGACTGGCCGGGGGCAAGGCCCGGCAGGAGAGGGTCCAGGAGTTGCTGCGCGTTGTCGGGCTCAACCCCTACTTCGCCGGCCGCTACCCGCAGGAGTTCAGCGGGGGACAGCGTCAGAGAATCGGGATCGCCCGCGCTCTGGCCGTTCAGCCCGATTTCATCGTCTGTGACGAGCCGGTCTCGGCGCTCGACGTGTCCATCCAGGCCCAGATCATCAACCTGCTGGAGGAGCTTCAGGAAACCTTCCACCTAACGTATCTGTTCATCGCCCACGACTTGAGCGTGGTGCGCCACATCAGCGATCGGGTGGCGGTAATGTACCTGGGCAAGATAGTCGAGCTTGCGGACTGTGACAACCTCTACAAGGAGCCGCAGCACCCGTACACCAAGGCGCTACTCTCAGCCGTGCCCATACCCGATCCGGTGGCCGAGGAAAAGCGGGAGCGCATGATCCTGACCGGGGACGTGCCCAGCCCGGTCAACCCTCCGCCCGGCTGCCGGTTCCGGCAGCGCTGCCCGCTGGCCTTCGAGCGCTGTGTCGAAGAGGAGCCCGAGTTCATGGACGGTGGGGACAATCACTGGGTAGCCTGCCACAAAGCAACGTAATTCCATCATCAATGGGCAGGATAAACAGGATAAAGACGGAAACGGCATTCCTAGTCTACCCTCCGCTTATGCCCTTTATCCTGTCCATCCTGTTTATCCATGTTCAATCGCTCACCCTTCATCAGGTAGCGCTTCTTTCCCATCGCTGTTTCAAGCGTGCCTACACTCTGTTCTAAGCTGGACTTTATCCATTTTGTCGAGTCCCACTCGCAGAATGGATAAGGTCCAGCTTAGAGACTGCTGCATAAATCGTTTTCCTAGGCGGGACGCCACAATATGCTACACCTGCGGAGTCTTTCGGGCGCGTTGTCAGCACCACCTCGCCACTGGTACCGCTCGTTTTTGGCGCGAATCCAGCCGAATCTCGAGGCGGATCCCACGCTGAACTGAATTACGCAGCAGTCTCTTCTAAAGTGTGAAACCCGCTAGTCCCTAGGCTAAACCGGAAAACAGCCTCATAGGCCCCTGGTCCAAATCTCGGAGATGACATCTTTCCTGGAATCAGACGAATTCACCCTCACCTATTGCGGCATTCATCCACGTGTTTGTCAATTGAAACAGGCATCAACACGCACCCCATCCCGCGTAAGAGTTCAGATTGCAGGGGATTTGGCAGGAGAGGCGAGCAACTGGCAGCACTGCTCGAACGGGTTGAGCCCTGCTGCGCGCCAGGTGCCAAAGAGCGAGGATAGAGTCATCTTGCTGTCCGTGCCAGCGTCGCCCCGTGTGCCACCACTGATCTTTCGGCTCGTCACCAGATGTCGCAAGTCGGCTAGACCCTTACGGGCTGCGCTCGGCTGCGTTGTTCTCCGATGGCACCTCGGGATACTGCACAAATACCAAGAGCTCGCGGATGAAGCGACGGATGCGCCGGCATAACTTCGCCTGCACCGCCAGGGGGTCGTCCACAAACGGCCGACAAACCTTCAGCAGCCGCTCTTCCAACTCTAAGCGCTTATGCTCCCGCACCCGCTCGTCCGGAGCAGCAAAGGCTTTCGCCTCCTGATACAGCGTGTACACAGCATCGCTCCAGTTCCCCAGCCCTGCATCGTCAGGATACACGTCCCGCAGGGCATGAGCATCCCTCAGCAGATGCGCCCAGCATCTCTGATGCAACCCAGGATAGTGGTGGTAGCCGGCATAGAAATCACTCACCAACACCCCACTGAACGACTCGTCCAGAACTTCGTCGACGACCTCCTTCTGGCGTCCCCGCCGTAGGAAGCACCGCTCCGTCGGGGTGCTGAAGGTCCACACATAGCCGTTCTTCCCATCCTGCCGCCAGCCCGTTTCATCCGCATGCACCACGGGACTGGCGCGGATCCGATCCCTTATCTGCTCTACAGCCTGTTTCGCTCGGGCCGCCGTTCGATGAACCACGTCCACCAACTCCCCCACACTCAGATGCAACTGGTGGAGCGTCTCCAGATACCATTGAATCTTCTCGAAGGGCAGGCGCCCCTCTTCCCGTAGCGTGGCGATCAGGCTCATCAGATTAATCCCCACGCGCTGCTGACCGACGACGACACCCTCCAGCACGTCCTTTTTCGGCATCCACTGCTTGCGACACAAGGGACACTCCCGCGCGATGAATTGGTGCTCGATGACGCGGACGGGCTGAACAGGAATCTCCAGGACTTCACGGGTCCTTTGCACCCAGCCCCCGCAGAGGTGCGTACCACACTCGGGACAGGTATCGACGGCATGGTCCACATATTCGGTCGGCGTCATCCGGCTCCGAGAGAAGCCGTGGGGGCGCTTCTTGTGCTTCCCTTTGCGTGGGAGCGTCTTGAGGTCAGTCGGCTTGTTCCCGGGCATGCCCGGACCCCCACGCGTCGTCAGGCGTTGCTCCAAGACTGCGATCCGCTTCTGCAGTTCGCTGATGGTCGCCTGCGATTGAGCGACGATCGCCTCCAACTGGGCAATCGTCTTCTGTTGCTCGCCAACGAGCGCCAGCAGGGTTTCACGGCTTGCCGTGATGAGGTCGTTCTCCATGCCCCTATTCTAGCGCTTCTTCGCCGCCAAGGCCACATTCTCACCTTCTACCGCTCGCCGTGTCACTCGCCTAGCCCAAAACCCGTCCCCTCAAATCTGAACTCTTACCATCCCGCGCACCCGCTTGACAACCCTGCGTTATGGTGTTATGTTGTGACTGCCAACGGTTTCGCATGGCCCCGGTTGGGCGGAAGGCCTTGCCGCTCGGGCCCCAGGAGGCCGGTGGCGCATCGGTGCTTTCCCGTGCCAGGCACCGCAAGCTCTGGGTATCGTTCCACCGCCGTGACCTGCGCTGGGAAGTGAAGTATCATTGTTCCTGATCACCACCGTTCGGCGTCCCAGAGCCTCGAACGGATGGACGAAGAGATCCTTCACCGACAGTGCCGTCCGCAGGTCTTCCGATGTTGCTCTAAGTCTGGACGTCTTGACGCAAGGAATTCGATCGTCACAGCTGCGAATGACCAAATAGCAGCAGTTGTGCGCCTCCACAATTGTGGACCGCCAGAGGAAAAGAACCTCACAACGTAGCTGGCAGTAGATGAGCGATCGTCAGGCAGCCCCGAATCGTAGAGCCACCGTACGGCCCATCCTGCGATGGAATTTGCACCGCAAACTCCTCGCCCTTTCCTTGTGCATTGTGCTACCACTCATGGTCTTTAGCTATTTTCTGGTTCAGGAAAACGTAGTCGCCACAAAACGCCAGATCCTGAACAACAGCGCGGCGACGGCCGATCTCGTCGCCTATCAGGTGGACGACTTCGCCCAATCTACGAAGAAACTCCTGGAGACTCTCGCAGCCACCGAGAGTCTGCGGGCCCGGCACGAGCAAGATGCCAACCTGCTGCTGGTTAATACTGTCGTGATTCATGAAGACTACAAGATCATCTTTGCCAGTGATGAAAATGGGGTGATCTTTGCCAATGGTATCACAAAAGGTATTCTTTACGACAACGTGACGAGCCGCGATTACTTCGCAACGGTGATTACGCGAAAAGAAGCTACCATCTCGGGTCGCTTGCCGAGCCAGGTCGGCGATGAACCAGTGGTGAACATCGTTGTACCCATCCGTTCGAGCACCGGTGCGGTAGTGGGTTCCGTCGGGGCCGGCGTTTCGCTTACTGGCCTGCGGCGGCGGTTGACCAGCAGCCAGATTACGGCTCATCAGGCGACGGTAATGGTGGTCGACAACGCGGGCACGGCCTTGGTCCATCCGGAATGGCAGTACGTTTTGAACGAAACGTCCCTGCGGAGTCTTCCTCCGGTGCGAGCAGGGCTGACTGGCGCGCGAAGGGGCACAATCGAGTACCGCGATCCGATCTTCAAAGAGACTTACCTTGCGGCCTATGCCCATGCTCTGGTGGCAGACTGGACAGTCGTCGTGGCCTACCCCGCGAACCTAGCGTATTTGCCGGTCCAGGACGCTGCCTTCAAAGGCTTGATCGGTTTATCGGTCACCGCCATCGGTGCCTTGCTTGTTGCCCTTTTCTTCATGTTGCAGGTCACCCGTCCCATCGGTGAGTTGAGCAAGAAGGCGAAAGCGATGGTCGACAGCTTGACCAGTGGTTTGCCAGAGTCTCGGTCAGGCGACGAGGTACAGCAACTGGCCCAAGCCATTGACGTCATGTCTTCTGACATAAGGCTTCGATCCGACGAACTTGTTCGGACGAGACGCGAAATCGACCAGAAGGTGCAGGAACTGCGGAGCCTTGCTAGTAGAGTGGCAATTGCTCAAGAAGAAGAGAGAAAGCGCCTGGCTCTGGATATGCATGATGGGCTGGCCCAATTGGTATTCGGCGCGCTATTTCAGGCTCAAGCGATGGAGGAGTATATAGCTCCAGACCAAGAGGCGGCCAGGCGGAGATTACACGCTACCGAGCAGTTGCTTGACCAAGCGGTGGTTGAGGTGAAACGGGTTTTGGCTGAGATGCGCCCTACCAAGCTAGACGGTGGCCTGGTGGGTGCTTTGCAGCGAAACCTAGCTTCGCTGGATGAGGTATTTGGCCTTCGCTGCCATCTGAGCGTCAGGGGTCCGGTTTGCGCCCTCTCGAACGAGGTGGAAATCGCCACGTTTCGGATCGTGCAGGAGGCTCTCAACAATGTGCGGAAGCATGCACAGGCGAACAAAGTCGACGTGACGGTCACGTACGAGCCTTCAACGCTCGAGATTGCCGTCGAGGACGATGGTAGGGGCTTCGACATGAAGGCAGCAGAGAGCATAACAGCGAGCGGGCTGGGGATTCTGGGAATGTGTGAGCGGGCCGATCGTCTTGGCGGCACCCTGGACGTGCGATCCTGGCCAGGGGAAGGCACGGTCATTCGACTTGAGCTGCCAACCAACGACCGAAAGGGAGCGCTAGTATTTTGGCCGCGGGTGGAGATCCACAATCGGAGCACTTGAAAAACGACGCGATTGTGAAGGTTCTCGGCTGGTAGATGGAGGCTAGAGATTTGGAATCAGTGCGCGTGTTAGTGGTTGACGACCATGCCCTTTTCCGAGACGGCTTGGTGGGTATGTTGAAAGACCGGCAGGACATGGAAGTGGTCGGCACGAGTTCCAATGGCGTCGAAGCGGTCGATAAGGCCAAGGAGTTGATGCCGGACGTCATCCTTATGGACCTTAGTATGCCTGGCTGCGATGGAATAGAAGCGACAAGGCGGATCAAGAGCGAATTGCCCTACGTGAACATCGCCGTTTTGACAGTCTCCGAGAACGACGACGACCTTTTTGAAGCGATGAGGGCGGGGGCAAAAGGCTATATCGTAAAGTCGGTCAAGACTGCGGAGCTCATCGCGGCGATCACTATCTTGGCCCAAGGCCACGCGGTCATCACCCCGTCGATGGCAGAGAAACTTCTCACCGAGTTTGGTTTAAGGTCCAGGCGAGCGAGTGGAGTAGCAGCCTCTGTTTCAAGCCTTTCGGACCGAGAGAAGGAAGTCTTGGCACTGGTCGGACAGGGATTGAGTAACAGGGATGTCGCCAAGCGGCTTTGCTTGTCCGAGGGGACGGTTAAGACTCACCTACGGAATATCTTTGAGAAACTCCACATGGGGAACCGTATCGAGGCCGCCGTCTTCGCCGCTCAGCAGGGGCTCTTGCCGCACAACTAGCGACGGTTGGCCTGGCTTCGACCCCCTCGAATATTCTTGAAGTCAAAAAGGTGATGGCCTCAGTTCACTGACCGCAGCAACTGCGTTAAATGTCAAAGTATAGCCGCTATGGTTGAAGGGTGCTACCTCTACGAGAGTGGTGATCTGCTTCCCATTTGGCGTCCCTCGTTCGGGCAAGGTGGCAAAGATCGTCTGGGAGGAGATCGTCCCTACTCACGGCACATTCCGTCACAGTCTGTCCTCGGTACGCCAAAGAGGGCTAATCTTTAGGAAATCGTCTACTTCTTCGTCTAGGTCGCTCAAAGCCTTGCCTAGCCAATCGATATGGGCTTGGATTCTCGCTGCGGACCGGTCTTGAGAACAGACAAGGACTCGGTCTGTATCGTCCCGCTATTTCACACACCCCCTCATTGGCGAGACCTCGCTTGCGGTTGTCAATAACCTCACTACCTTTGGCCCCAGTATACCGTAAGGAGGAAATGAGGGTTAGGCATTGGATGATGTAACAAGACGATGCCAAGTGTCGACCAGGGTTAGGGCCGTCGGCCATTAACCGATCGGATGATCGCCATCTTCCTAACGGATGACAGAAGCTCCCAATCGATAGGTTACTATCGGCGAACAATACCTCGAGTGAACGATTGTAATCATTGATCCAGGGCGCTACGATTAACGTGCTGATGTTTGCTACTGTGAGGAGCTAACCATGTGCACAATGTGCGTCACACACGGCTTCGGGAAGACCTGGTACAAGAACGCTGAAAACTACGCGCGACAGATGTACAAGCTGCGTAAGCCCGGCCAGGTGCCCAAGGAAGGAGGCGCCGATCCGGAGGCGCAGGCCGCTCTGATCGTTGAGGAGGCCATTGAGGCCAAGGCCGTCGCCCCCGACCGTTTCGAGGAGCTGCGCCAGACGGCCATTCGAATGGTCTCGCAATATCAGGTTGCTCAGGCGGCACCGATTCAGGAGGTCGAGAAGGTCATCGACCTGGCCTCGCCCATCGCCTTGATGGGCTGCCTCTGCCGCCGGACGGTGCGCGGACGGCTGGAGGACAACGAGAAAAGCTACTCCTGCCTGGGGCTGGGCATCGGGATGTTCAAGTGGGACCGCTGGCCCGAGCGTTACAAGGGAGGAGTCGAATTCCTCACGCCCGACGAGGCCAAGGCCTGGCTGCGCCGCTGGAACAAGATGGGCATGATGCACCTGCTGATGACCTTCGGCACGCCCTACCTCGGCGGGGTCTGCAACTGCGACTACCCCGACTGCAAGGCGATCCGCAAACGACTCGACTACGGCATCACAAGCTCCTGCATCAAGGCGGAGTACGTGGCCAAGGTGGACTACGCTGCCTGCAGCGGCTGCGGGCGCTGTGTCACCCGCTGCCAGTTCGGCGCGGCCAAGATGGAAGTGACCATGCGCAAGGCGAACATCGATCTGCTGCGCTGCTTCGGCTGCGGACTCTGCGAGACGGGGTGCAGCTACGGAGCGATCAGCCTGGTCGAGCGGCGTTCCATCCCCATGCTGCGCAACGTTTGGTGAGGAGGATGTCATGCTTTCGCCCTTCGATAGCTTGGGAAGCCAGCTTGCCCCGCAGATCACCGTGGACCAAAGCAAGTGCACCACACCCATGACTTGTCGGAAATGCCTCGAGATTTGCCCGCAGGCCGTCTTCATGGTGAAGGTGGTCAAGATAGTGAAGTACGTCGAGACCGATATCCACGAGCCAAGTGCCTACCGCGTGCGCCCGTTGTTTCGAGACAAGTGCGTGGTCTGCGATGATTGCCTAGCGGTCTGTCCAGTTGGCGCTATTACGATTATGCTGCCTGAGGGGGTGCAATGATGTCCCCGTTGTCTCACGATCTCAGCCCGGAACTGATCGACAGGTTGGGCGAGGAGTGCGCCCCGCGGGTGGCGGTTGCAGCGTTCGTCGCACGGGTCGCGGGCCGCTCTGACCCGGACACAATCGAGAGTGCAGCACAGGAGATCTTCGCGGGCTATGGCGCGCGCTTGATGCAGCGCGCTCTGGAGTTGGGCGAGGAGTACACCGACCAGACCTACGAGGTACTCAAGGCCGGGGCCAAGAAGACCGGGCGGCTCTACTTCCCACATGTGGCGCAGCGCTTCCTGGAGGTCTCGTACCTCGCCACGCAAGCCATATCGGCCGTGGACATCGTAGAGAACAACCACTATCGCATGATCATCCGTCTGGACCCCGACTGCGTGATCTACACGGGGGTCGGCGAGGCCTGCGGTAGCGGTGTATCGGCGCAAATGCCCTGCCGGCACGTCTGTCTCACTGCACTGAATACCCTCTTCGATGCGCTGCGGCTGGATATCGGCGTGGCGCAAGAGTTGTCGATGGGCCAGGATGGGCAGTGCCGCTTCGTCGCTGTGAACAACCGTCCGTACGAAGGCACGCCTTGGAAGATATGAGCAGGAACGAGAGACTCACTGACGTCGTGATCCTCTCGGCCGCACGAAGCCCTCTCGGCAAGCACGATAGCGGGCTCGCCACCGTGCGCCCAGTGGAGCTTGGCGCACTGGTGCTGCGCGCGGCCGTCGCCCGGGCCAAGATCGAGCCGGCCATGATCGAAGAGACCATCTACGGTTGTCTGCAGAACCTGCGTGAGCAGTCCGGGAACGTCGCGCGGAAGATCGTACTGGCGGCCTGTTTTCCCGAAACCGTTCCCGGCATCACGGTGCACCGCATCTGTCGCTACGGGCAGTCGGCCAGCTAGGCATGCCATATCCGCTTCTGCCAGGTGCACTCAATGGTAGGATTGTATCGTCCGTTGACCGGTCGTCAGCACACCCTGTTTGATCCACACGTGTACTAGGGACAGGGAGACTCCTAACTGCTTCGCCACGAACGTGACCGACACCAAACCGTCCCCGTGTGCAACTCGCACACCTGGATCAAGCGGGCATGCCGTCGGAATCTGGTGTTGTTCGCGGATTGTGCTCACTCGGTAGCAGGTTCAATCCTTGCCTGTTTGGGTGCGTCGACCTTCCGCATTGAGCCGTGGGGCAATCAAGTGGTCGGGAAGGTGTTGTGCCAGGACACGCAGTCGCTCCACCATGCGGCCATCGTTTGAGCAATGCCATCCCTGCGGTGGGCAGGCGACGGAGTGGCTCGTCGTTGCTCCCCCGCTCAAGAGGACAACAAGCGTGGCCGTGCTTGGGGTCGTTGATTCGACCGTGACCGTCACCTCCTGGATCTGTAGACGCAAGAGACGCTTGCGATCCATGGCCGTGGTCGTTGGTGCATCCCAGACCGCCGGCAGATCTTCAGCAAGAGTCCTAACTGCCTGCTGCTCTTCAGCAGTGAGGGGCGCCAACTCGGTCCGACGGGCCTTTGCGTGCTTGTGCTCCGGCCTCTGTATTGTCAGCAAGGCCTCGTTCCGGCGCTTCTCCGATTCAAGCGCCACTAGCGGATTCTCGGGATCGACGGCATCGTATCGTAGTTGGACCAGCCGTACAGCATAGCGAGCTCGCTCTAACTTGATAGGACTAACGCGGTGGCCCTGAGCTTGGGCGGGCAAGCGTTAAGTAGAGCGGTAGTAATCTCGTGGGCTTGCATGACCTCCAACTGCCAACGCTCTTTGACCGCTCCGACGGTCTCGTCGGGGCTCAGCCGCAGGATTTGTCTTTCCGCACAAGGACGACGAACATCAGAAGGACCAGACTGACCTGACGGACCATCGCCTGATCTACCCAACATTGGCAAGCTTCCAAAGTGGCAGATTGTTTGGAGTCTCGAAAGATGGTTTCCACGCTCCTGTGGACATGGCACCAGACCGAGGAGCGGGCGGCAATCCATATCCTGTTGTGTTTCCTGGCCCATGTCGTGTGGAAGACCTTGGTGGGATGTGGCGGGATGTGCTAGGCGGGAGGGCTTGGTGATGAGCCATGGAAGGTGCTCGACAAATCGGGCGGAATAAAGATGGTGGACGTCGTGCTGCCTACCCGCAGCGGGTTGGAGTTGTGGTGCCGGTGCATCTCGCAGCCGACGAGAGCGCAGGCGATTCTCTTGGATAGACTGAAGTTACGGTTGCCGACAGCCACGGCTGTACAGAAACTGCAAAAAGTAGGATACCCCGTGAGAGAGCTCGACGCTGCAACGACGTCAGGCGCAAGAAACGCTTGCGGACGCCACTCCTGAGATAATGTACGCTGACTAGCGCTGACTACGTATTGATAACCCTGCCCCAAACTGCTGAAGTTGGGCTAGCGGGGGAGCACGACATGGCGGACCAACTCGTCGCCTGGGGAGCCGACCGACACGGCCTTGCCAGGGATCACGTGGAAAACGTGGCAAGGCAATGGGAGCCCTATCTGGGCGAGTTCCAAGGCTTTGAGGTAACGTATTTCCGCTGGTAGAGGTAGAGTGTAGCCTGAAGGACGCCGCCGCCGACGGCCAGGGCCTTGTCGGAAATGGTGAAGCAGTGGTCTCTGGCGCAACGCGGGGCGATGTCCCCGATCTTCAGACCCTTGAAGACCTCCAGACCTTCCTTGAGCATGCCGCGCAGGATGCCATTGAAGGGGGCCACCACCGACTGCCCGTTCACGCGGGCCAGAATCTGTCCAGCCTTGACCTGGCTGCCAATGGGGGGTGCATGCCTCCAGTGTGCCATCCGCGGGCGCGCGTAGAACGCGCTCGGCACCGCGGCCCCCAATCTCTCCGGGAATACCCGTGTCAGGTTCGGCCTCGCCGGATAGGATGACGCGGCCCAGGTTGTGCCCGCGATTGGTCTCGATGACCGCGTGCGCGTCCTCGCCGGCGGTGAAGCCCGGACCCAGCGCGATTACGATAGGGGCCATGTCCATGCGCGTGCCCAAATTGCGTTTGGCCAAGATGGCGTCTACCACCACCGTCGGGCTCAACTCGCGGATCGCGTGGGCTTCCGGATCTACCAGGATGGGGACCTGACCCGCCAAAATGATGGGCCAAACCTGAGCGATGCCGTTGGCGCGTGTGGCCATCACGCCCTCCACCTCTACCCGCCCGGTGAAGACGGCCTCTGCAAAGGAGACGGTCCTTCTTACCACCAGCGGCTGCGCCAACTCGGTGGCCACAACTGGAAAGCCGCTGCGGAACAGCCGGTACGCCACTCCGGTCGCTAGATCGCCCGCACCACGCACTACCACTAGGATGTTGTCAAGGTTCGTCTGTGCTGGTACGTCGCAAGACTGGGGGAGCGGTCGCCTGAGGCGATCGGAAACTCCACCTGAACACAGGGTGGTGGGGGGAAGTGCCGAAGAGGTCCTCTGATCTTGCCCTCGGCAGCCAGAAGCCATCACTGAACCCCTTTCATGCTCAGACTGGATTGCTTGCCGTACTTGGTCTGAATGATCTCCGCCAGAATACTGACCGCGATCTCCTCCGGCGTCTCAGCACCGATGTCTAGTCCGATAGGGGCGTGGATGCGATCGATTGTCTCAGCCGACGCGCCATCCTCCATCATGTGTTGGAGCACAGCCTTGACGCGCCTGCGACTGCCAATCATGCCGACGTACGCCGCGGGAGAACCGAGGACGCCGGCCAGCGCGTCCTCGTCGTAGCGGTGACCGCGGGTGACGATGACGACATACGTTGCCGGGGTGATTGCGAAGCTGCGCACGGTCTCGCCGATGTCGGCGGAAATTACTCGGTCGGCATCGGGGAAGCGGTCTCGGTTGGCAAAGTCCTCGCGATCGTCGACCACGGTCACCTCAAAGCCCACGACATTCGCCATGCGTGCGAGGGCATGCCCGATGTGACCGGCGCCAATAGCGAACAGCGTGTCGCGGGACTGGATGACGTCGACGAAGATCTCTAACTCTGAGCCGGGCGTCAGCCAGAGATTCGGCGCTTCGTCCGCGCCAACCTTCACCGCGATGGTCGCCGGCCGACCGGTCTTCAGGGCGGCACGACAGGCCTGCACTACCTCGTTGTGAGCGCCATCTCCATGCATGGAGCCGACAATGGAGCCGTCCTGTCGGACGAATAAACGTAACCCCAGTTTCTCTTGCGGCAGGCTGTCGGGGCCTATGATGCTGGCCGTGACGAGGCGCCCGTCTGTCTTGGTTGCTTCCAGCAAGGCTTCAAATAGGTCTGCCATGGATGCTCCTCTAGTCTGAAACGTATTGAACGACGCGCTAACTCAATGCGAAGCACGTGCACCAGGTTGACAAGGCTGGCGAGGTTGTGTGCGGGCAAGAAATAGTCAATACTCGGGAGCGCGGCCTGCATCCCTTTACAGAGGGGACGATAGTCCGCTGCTCGTTCTGCATGGCGAAGAGGAACTGAATGAGGAACTGGCTGTAGCTGTCCATCGAGCCGCTCACCTCGCACAACAGGACAACTTTCGTCTTCTGGACGCGCCGCTTTTCCCGGGGTAGCTCGACCAGGTCCCCGCCGTAGCGCGTATTGCGCCGCCACATGCGCGAAGGATCGATCACGTCACCCGGTGGATCGAGCCGTGTGGGGCGGCTGACCACGGTGCTGATCTTCACGGCAAGCTGCACGATCAGCCGGCGCATGGACCGGACTTCGTCATCCGTCAGCGAGCCGATATCTTTCTTGGTCAGCGCCTCGTTGGGGCTGTACGGCAGAAAGTCCATGAAGCGTGGTCCCTGATCCTCCGAGTCGTTCGTTGCGAAGTCCTCCACGGACGTGTTCTGGTCCAGGGTGGGCGGTACCTCAAGTTCGATCTCTTCTCCGGTGCAAGTCTCGTTGGCGCGCCTCTCGGGCTGCTCAGGCGTCTGAGATTGGACCCAGAAGAACTGAAAGGCCGCGTCGAAGATTTCCAGCTCCTCTTGTCGCGACGTCAGGTCGGCCCGGAGCGCCCAGTAGAGACCCTCGCGGCTGCCCAGGTCGATGGGCTCCAGACAGCGGCAGGCATCGATCATTCTATTCAGAGAAACATCTACTTTGGCAGCCTTCAGCAGTTGGCAGTAGGCCAGGACGTTCCGAACGAGATGCGATTGCCGGCACAACTCCCGCGCGAAGATCAAGGCGAATCATCCTCCTGCGGGATGACGGGCAGACAGCCAATAGCTTCGAGTGCGCTGTGTAGCTCGCCAGCCCCGGCACTCTGGACGTCCTCGTTGTACTTGAAGATCCAGCCGAATGAGCTTCGTTCCTGGGGTCCGGGGCGAGCACCTTGGCCATCTCGGTCTTGCCCACTCCCGCTTCGCCTTCCAAAAGAATCGGCTTTTTCAGGGCATGGGATAGGAACAGGGTGGTGTCCATCGCGCGGTCCGTGATGTACGCGTGCTTCTCTATGGCGCTCTGGACTGCTTCAATGGAACTGAACACCGCTTGTCCTTTTTGGTCGTTCATCGAGTCACGCCCAAGGTGTGTCATGGACCCCCGTCAAGTCTGACCGCGGCGGATCGGCCCTGGTGTGCGCGTACGTCCATGTTGAGATTGCAGGCAGAAAGCGGGATTGACATCGATCAAGCTGAAGGTACCCTTCTCGACCGGCGCTCACCTGGATCTACGTTTTCGATCGGCTCAATCAGGATATCCATGATCCCACCGCAGATCATGCCAGTATCTTCGGCGGTATCTATGGTCAGATCCACCTGCACTAGGCGCGGAACCCCATCGCGGATCGATTCTGTCGCCTCGGACCAGACGTCGGCCTCGCCGCAGCCGCCGCCGATAGTGCCGAGGATCTTCCCGTCGGGAAGGATCAGCATCTTCGCGCCGGCCTTTCGTGGAGTGGAACCCTTCGTCCGGACGACCGTAGCTAGGGCCGTGACCTCGCCGACCGCTCGACGTCTGGCGATCTCCTCAAGTAGCTCTTTCACTGTAGAAACCTCCTGATTATGGACGACGATTGACATGGCTTTCACTTTGTGCCCGTGCCCAATAAGGCGGGTACCACCCCATTGAACTGTGATTGGGAGGTCATGACTTGAAAAAGACGGGTCCATAATGCACCCTTGTGGACGTGACCATCACATCGCGTCCGCCGGAGGGAGACCATGGACCCGCAC
>SCTZ01000213.1 GCA_004297765.1 Chloroflexota bacterium
TGAAGGACGTGGTGAAGATCACCACCTCCACCAAGACCCCGGATGCCGAGCAACTCAAGCGCGTCAACGACGTGGTAGATCGCCTGGTCAAAGAGCAGGGCTACTGCACCCACTGCGCAAACGAGTTGCTGAAGTACGTGGGGACACTGTTGAGCCGCTAGCGGCAGGATCTGGCAGACATCAGGCCGTGGCGGTCTCACGCCTAGAATTTGCCGGGCTACTGCGCTCAGAACCAGCATGCGGCCACGGCGGGGCGCGGCTGCGAAAGGGCGTGTTCTTGTTGGAGCACGGCCGCTTGGGCGCGATGAATCGCGCCCCTACGATTTGGCCCGGCACCTGGACAGCGGCCGGGTCTATCCCGTACTCGGGCGCTAGGGCGCGATAATGAGCGTTAACAATTAAACGCGGTACATCCCGCGTAGGGGCGCAATTCATTGCGCCCTGGGGGGGCTGGGGGCAGCGCCCGCCCATGTACCACGTTATTTTGTTACTGATCTATGCGCAGATCTCTAAACCTCGCGTGTGCGCGCGCGGCCGCACAAATCGCCGGCCGCGGGAGGTTTAGGACTTCACGCAGATATCGGTAATGACCATCATCGCGCCACACGATTTGGCCCGGCAGTCGCGCGATCGATCGAGGGGAGGGGGACGCCATGAGCGCCACGATATCATTATCACAAAGTGATTGGTCCCTGCACCGCAAAGGACCCGCTGACCAGGCCCGGCACGCGGAGAAGGTGAAGGAGGCCATCAGGGGTAATCTAGCGGATATCGTCGCCGAGGAGTCCATTATCACCTCCGATGGGCACAGCATCGTCAAGGTGCCCATCCGCTCCCTGGATCACCCCCGGTTTCGCTACGACCCCTACGGCGGAGAGGGCGCCGGGCAGGGCGATGGCAAATCCAAGGTCGGTGACGTGCTGGGACGGCTACCACAGCAAGAGCAGGGCGCCGGGAAAAAGGCGGGGAACGAGCCGGGGGTCGACTACTACGAGGCCGAGATCACCGTCGACGAGCTCTCCGAGTTAATCTTCGCGGACCTTGGTCTGCCCGCTCTCAAGCCCAAGGCCTCTAGCGAGGTGGAGTCGGAGCAAGTTGTCTACAACGATATCCGGCGCAAGGGCATCTTCTCGAACCTGGATAAGAAACGCACCATCATGGAGAACATCCGGCGCAACGCGCTGACCGGCACGCCGGGGTTCCGTAACGTCAACACGGACGACCTGCGGTTCAAGACCTGGACGCATGAGGTCCGGCGCGAGAGCAGGGCCGTAATCATGGCCATGCGCGACGTCTCAGGAAGCATGGGAGAGTTCGAGAAGTACATCACCAGGAGCTTCTACTTCTGGATGGTACGCTTCTTGCGGCAAAAATACGACAACGTCCAGATTGTCTTTATCACGCACCACACCGAGGCGAAAGAGGTGGACGAGGACGCGTTCTTCCAACTGGGGGAGAGCGGCGGCACACGGGTCTCATCGGCCTACAGGCTGGCCCTGGAGCTGGTCGAGGGGCGCTATAGCCCCGAGCTGTGGAATATCTACGGCTTCCACTTCTCGGATGGCGACAACTGGGGCGACTCGGATAACCGAACCTGTCTCGAGCTCGTGCAGAAGCTCCTGGAGTCGTGCAACCTGTTCGGATATGGCGAGATAATGGAGGGTGGGCGAGGCTGGTCCAGTCGCCTCATGTCCACCCTGGAACAGATTCGGGACGACAAGTTCGTCGGCGTGGTGATCGCCGAAAAGCAGGACGTCTATCCTGCCTTGCAGAAATTCTTCGCCAGAAGGGACTGAGCTGTCATGGACACGGACCTGGCGGCACTTCAGACATGTATAGAGGAGATCTGGGACACAACCCAGCGGCTTGGGCTGGACCCGTTCCCTACGCACTTTGAGATCGTGCCGGCCAGTATCATGTACGAGTTCGGCGCCTACGGTCTCCCTGGGAGGTTCTCGCACTGGACACATGGCAAAGCCTACCACCAGATGAAGACCATGTACGATTACGGGTTGAGCAAGATCTACGAGCTAGTCATCAACGCCAACCCGGCCTACGCCTTCTTGCTTGAAGGCAACACCATGGTCCAGAATAAGCTGGTCGTGGCCCATGTGCTGGCCCACTGCGACTTCTTCAAGAACAACTTCTACTTTAGCCCCACCTCGCGCCAGATGCTGGAGTCGGCCAGCGTCAACGCAGACCGCATTCGCAAGTATGAGTTCCAGCACGGGCGGCTGGAGGTCGAAAAGGTCCTGGACGCCGTGCTCTCCATCCAGGAGCACATCGATCCCAACGTGTTCACCAGGGGAAGCAGCGATCAGGACGATCAGGAGAGAAAGCGCCCGGACGCGGCACCGACCACGCCGTACGACGATCTGTTTCTGATCGACAAGGCAGCCCGGGATAAGCAAGCGAAGCCTGAACATCCCAAGAAGTTTCCGGAAGAGCCACAGAAGGACCTGCTGCTCTTCCTAGCGGAGCACGCCGCCGGACTGAAAGATTGGCAGCGCGACATCATCCACATCGT
This sequence comes from Chloroflexota bacterium, assembly GCA_004297765.1. Taxonomy (GTDB): domain Bacteria; phylum Chloroflexota; class Dehalococcoidia; order FW602-bin16; family FW602-bin16; genus FW602-bin16. The sequence goes on from SCTZ01000213.1 coordinate 2,528, forward strand.
GCGCGCCGAGATGCTCTATTTCCTGCCCCAGATGCAGACCAAGATCATGAACGAGGGCTGGGCGAGCTATTGGCATGCGCGCATCCTACGCGAGCTGGACTTGACGTCGGAGGAGTACGTCGAGTTCGCCGGACTGCACGCCAACGTTCTCGCGCCATCGCGCCGCCAGCTCAATCCCTACTACGTCGGAATGAAGATCTTCGAGGATATCGAGAGACGCTGGGACAACCCGTCGCAGGAGGAGAAAGATCTGTACGGGCGGTCGGGCGGCGAGGGTCGTCAGAAGATCTTCGAGGTGCGCGAGCTAGAGAATGATATCTCGTTCCTGCGCAACTACCTCACGCGCGAGTTGGTCGAGGATCTGGATCTCTATATCTACAAGCTCGAAGGCGACGAGTGGAAGATCGTCGAGAAGGATTGGGAGAAGGTCCGCGACACTATCCTGGCCAGCATGACCAACTTCGGCTACCCGTACATCGTAGTGGAGGATGGGGACTACCACGGCAACCGCGAGCTATACCTGCGCCACTCCTTTGAGGGGCAGGAGCTAGATCTGGACTACGCCGACAAGACGCTCCGCTACGTCCACCAATTATGGGGACGAGCCGTCCACCTGGAGACCGTGGTGGACGGACGGGTTACACTGCTGAGCTTCGACGGGACGAAGAATACTAAGACGCTGTTGTAGGGGCTAGGGGTTGGGGGCTGGGGGTTGGTGATCCGTCCCCCAACCCAGGGCCTGTTCGAAAACATCCGGCGACGGCAGCGATGGGAAATAGACCAGGTGTGTCACGCATCGGCAATCGGACGATCCGAAGCCCAGGATGGGTAGCTCCGCTCCCGACAAACTCCGCAGCACCTCGGCACACGCGCATTCCAGCCGCTCCTGGCGCTTCACTATCCACGCCTCCTGAACCTCCAAGCGGGTTGTCAGGTAGTCGATGTGCCAGTGCAACCGCTTCTCCGACCGGCAGTGCCGCGCCAGGCGGGCTGCCAATCCACCCAGAGCACTCCCCGCGTACAGATAATAGCCCGCTTTCAGATCAAACTCGCCCAGCTTCCCAACGGCGACGTGAACGAGATGCGGCACACTCAGGACGAGGACATAGCTGCCCGAGCCAGTTGCTGTGCATGGGCCAATGATGGTATAAGGTAGGTTAGCCATGCTCGATATTATTGGACCACTCCGCGACGGCATACTTCTCTCCCGCCCGAATCGGTTTCTAGCCCTCGTTGACCTGGAAGGTCAGACGGTTTCGGCGCACGTGCCAAACTCGGGTCGGCTACCCGCGCTGCTGGAGCCAGGCAAGACGGTTCTGGTGCGCCCCAGCCCGCGCGCCGATCGGCGCACCAGCCACGATCTGGTGATGGTCCAGCATACTACTGGGCTCGTCTCGGTCGATACGCGCATGCCCACGCTGCTGGTCGCATCGGCCCTCCGCGCGGGATTGATCCCGGAGATGGATGGCTACGACCAGGTGCGGCCGGAGGTGGTCTATGGGCAAAGTCGACTGGATTTCCGGCTGAGCAGGCAGGATGAGGAATGCATGGTCGAGGTCAAATCGGTCACGCTCGTCGAGCAAGGCCTGGCGCTCTTCCCCGATGCACCGACTCAGCGAGGAACAAGACATCTGCGAGAGCTACTTCATGCGCACCAGCGTGGCTTCCGCGCGGTGATCTTCTTCGTGGTCCAGCGAAGAGACGCCGTCCACCTATCGCCCAACGATCCGACAGATCCCCTCTTCGGCGCAACGCTGCGGGATGTGGTGCACCGTGGGGTCGAAGCGATCTGCTACCGTTGCGACGTCGGCCGGACGCTGATACGGCTAGACCAGCGTATCCCGGTGCAGTTGTGATCTGGGAAACCCAGGGAGCTCTGCGCCAATCCGCCTGACGCGTGCCTCGCTCGCGCTCCCAGCGGAGCTACGCCCAGTTACCTTATCCCGTGGCCTCGCTAATCGCGTTAAGCAAAGCATCCAGCTCAAACGGCTTTTCCAGTATCCTCGCGTTCGCCTCTTCGAGCAAGCGCCGTTGAGCCCTCACCCTGTCTACAGCCGCCGTACAGATGATGACCGGGATCGATCGCGTATGCGCGTCTTCCCTTAGATGCTGCAAGATCTCCAGTCCATCCGCGTCGGGAAGCATCAGGTCCAGAATGATCACGTCCGGACGATTCCTCTTCACAAAGCCCACGGTATTGCGGCCGACACTGCGCATGAAGACCTTGCAGTTCTCTGTCTCCAGCAACACGGCCACGAGAGCCAAGAAGTCAGGAGTATCGTCGATAACGACGATCCTCCTCATGGCATCTCCCAGCTCTGAATCTCTATGACGGGAACTAGTCGACATCGTCATCTCATCGTTCGACCGCAACTGCTCTCGCGAGGCCCCCGGCGCCCGCGGCAGGTCGCCGTTATTATGCATTACATCCAACCCTACTTGCGCGCCCGCTGCAGAAGGATGACCAGACCGATCGCCACGAGAATGAGCGGCCAGTACCGGCTGAGGTCCAGCCACCACAACACATTGAAATTGATAAGCAGGAGCAGCACGCCGACGATGATCAGGAACAGGCCGGCCGTGTACCAGCGCCGTGCTCTGGGCCGTTCGTCATCCAGCCAGGGATCATCAGCAGGCGCTACGCCCAGCCTGCTGCTCTTGGCCGCGATCGGGTCCACCAGATCCGTCTCCGAGCCAGAACCCGTGCCTCCGAGCCCACGCGTCGCGTGTCGCTGCGGCACGGCGATGGCGAGAACGACATAGGCGATCAACCCGAGCCCGTGAGCGAAGGCGAGGAGGACAAAGATCAGTCGCACGAGGAACGTATCGATGGCGAGGTACTCCGCCAGCCCCCCACATACGCCAAAGGCTATCCGATCCGTGCTGCTACGGTAAAGCCTTCGCTGCATGGCGCAATCCTTCCCTGTCCGCGGCGCGCGCATTCAAGCGGCGTCATAGTACCGTCGGGGGAGTACTTTTGTCAAGCTCGGGCGAGTCGCCTGCCGTTGGGTTTCCAAAGCGGGTCGCTGATGTTATAATGCGCATGCCTTGATGCACCCTAACGTATCTTCTGGAGCATCGCATGCGCTTTGCCGAGCTGGTCGACTTTCTCATCGAAGTCGAGCAGACGCCCTCACGCAACAAGATGGTCGAAATCCTGGCCGACGTCTTCAAGCAGGCCGAGCCGGGAGAAATCGACAAGATTGTCTACCTCTCCCAGGGTCGAGTGGCGCCATCGTACGAGAAAGTGGAGTTCGGCGTCGGCGATAGTCTGACGGCCGAGGCCATCGCGCTGGCGACCAACTTATCCAAACAGCAGATACAACGTCTCTTCTCCGAGCAGGGCGACTATGGCTCGGTCGTCGAGGGGCTGCTTCAGCCGGATGGCAGCGAACACACAGTGACCTACGTCTTCGAACAACTGCAGGAGCTGGCTTTCCGCTCCGGGTCTGGAACGGTCGCGAGCAAGGTCACGATTCTCGTCAACCTGCTAGGAGGAATGGGCAAACGGGAAGGACGCTTCCTGGTGCGCATCCCTCTCGGTCGGTTGCGCTTGGGCGTGGGCGATCCCACCGTCATGGACGCCCTCAGTTTCGCCCGTGTGGGCAACAAGTCGCTGCGCAAGGAACTGGAGCGGGCCTACAACATCTGCTCGGATCTGGGCCAGGTCGCGCGGTTGTTCTGGAGCGGCGGCGTCGCTGCCCTGGGCAGTCTGCACGTGCAGGTGGGCAAGCCGGTCAGACCAGCGCTGGCCGAGAGGTCGAAAGGTCCGGACGACATCCTTGCGCGGCTGGGACGCTGCGCGGCCGAGCCCAAGCTGGATGGCTTCCGATGCCAGGTACACAAGAACGGCGAGATCGTCAAGGTGTTCAGTCGCAACCTCGAGGATTTCTCCGACATGTTCCCGGAGCTTCTTCAAGCGACGTGCGAGCAAGTGCAGTTGCGACAGGCGATCTTCGAGGGGGAGGCCATCGCGTACGAGCCATCCACGGGCGATTACCTGCCCTTTCAGGTCACCGTCCAGCGCCGCCGCAAATACGGTATCGACGAGCTGAAGGACAAAGTTCCGCTCAGACTAGTCGTCTTCGACATGCTCTACGCCGACGGTCAGGATCTCACCGGCGAAACATACGCCGAGCGGAGGAATCGTCTACTGGAGGCCATACCGGAGGCCGGCACTCTGGAGGTCACCGAGAATCTGATCACCGAAGATGCAGGAGATCTGGCCCTGTTCTTCGCCGACAAGATCCAACGGGGACTGGAGGGCATCGTCTGCAAGCGGCTAGAGTCCACGTATCAGGCTGGATCGCGCAACTTTAACTGGATCAAGCTGAAGCGTAGCTACCAGGCCCATCTCTCCGACACGATCGACACGGTGATAATCGGGTACTGGCGAGGACGCGGAGCGCGGGCCCAGTTTGGCATCGGCTCCCTGCTCACCGCCGTCTATGATCCACACTCCCAGCGCTTCGCAACCATCGCGCGCCTGGGTACCGGATTCTCGGAGCTGGAGTGGAACAGTCTAAAAGGCATGCTGGACGAGATCGCCTTGCCTCATAAGCCGGAGCAGGTCGATTCACTGACCGAGCCCGACGTGTGGGTGACTCCCAAGTACGTCCTGGCCATCCAGGCCGATGAGATCACGCGCAGCCCTGTCCATACCTGTGGGCTGAAGCTACCAGCGGCGGACGAGCCTCCCAACGAGTGGCCGACCAACGGCGATCCCAGAATGGGGGCGCGGTCCCTGGGCTACGCCCTGCGATTTCCACGGGCGGTGGACTTCCTGCGAACTGACAAGAACGCGGAGGACGCGACCACCGTCGACGAGATCATCAACATGTACAGCCTGCAAGGTCATCAGACGACAAGCGACTGACGTATGATATAATAGGCCGGCTGCGCCAGCCGAACTCCCTCATGGCACCAGGAGGTCCAGTTGTTCAATCCGATTAGCGCCTTCATGGGCCTCTTTTCCCACGACATAGGCATTGACCTTGGGACTGCCAATACCCTGGTTATGGTCAAGGGAAAAGGGATTGTCATCAACGAACCGTCGGTGGTGGCTATCGACCAACTGACGAAAGACATCTACGCTGTCGGGCTAGAAGCCAAGCGCATGGTGGGACGAACTCCATCTAGCATCGTGGCCGTTCGCCCTCTCAAGGACGGGGTCATCTCCGACTTCGATACCACAGAGAAGATGCTCCGCAGCTTTATCCAGAAGGTACACCAGCAGAACAGCTTTACGATGCCACGACCACGCGTCGTGGTCGGCATCCCTAGCGGCGTGACAGAGGTGGAGCGCCGAGCCGTGCGCGACGCCTCGATCAGCGCCGGAGCCCGTGAAGCGTACCTGATCGAGGAGCCCATGGCGGCCGCGATAGGAGCCGGTCTGCCCGTGATGGAGCCCAGCGGCAGTATGGTCGTGGACATTGGCGGCGGCACGACCGAGGTGGCCGTCATCTGTCTGGGCGGCATTGTGGCCGGTCGCTCCATCCGTGTGGCCGGGGACGAGATCGATCAGGAAATCATTCAGTACGCCCGGCAGAAGTACAACCTCAGCATCGGCGAGCGCATGGCCGAGGAGATCAAGTTCACCGCCGGCTCCTGCTGGCCGTTAGAAGAGGAGATCACCGTCCAGTTCAAAGGACGCGATCTAATCACGGGTCTGCCCAAGTCGATCCAGGTGAGCAGCGCGGAGATCCGCGAGGCGATCTCCAACTCGGTCAGCACCATCGTGGAGGCCGTCAAGGACGCCATCGAGATAACCCCGCCCGAGCTCGTGGCAGACCTTATGGAGCACGGGATCGCGCTGGTTGGCGGGGGTGCCCTCTTGCGTGGTTTGGATCGCCGCCTATCTCAGGAAACGAAATTCCGCGTCTGGGTGGCCGACGATCCCCTGTCATGCGTGGTGCGCGGCACGGGAACTGTTCTGGAAGACCTGGACCGACTGCGCCGTGTGCTAGTGCGCCTGCAGTACGCGAAGCCGTTGAAGTGAGCGTCGGGGCCGCAGAGATGAGGCATGCACACTAGGCGGAACCTGCTCGTCGTCTTGATCTTCGCGCTGGGCGCGCTGAGCCTCGCGCTGGATCACGCGGGCTGGCTTCGTGCCGCGCAGGATCTGTCCCTGCGCATCCTGGCACCCGTCCAGGCTGTCCTGACCGGGCTGGCCGATGGCGTGGATCATGGACTGAGCACTCTTCCCTCGGTCGGAATCTCGCGCGCCAGCGAGGAGCAGACCCGCACTATCCAGGAGCTGACCGCGGAGATCGCCCGTCTACGAGAGGTCGAGATCGAGAATAAGCGACTCACGACAGAACTCAACCTCAAGCAGTCCAACCCCGACCTGCAGTTCGTCTCCGCCAACATCATCGGCTACGATCCGACCAACATTGTCAAGTCGATCATCGTGGACAAAGGGACCGAGCACGGTGTGCAGGACAACATGGTCGTCATCACCCCGGCCGGCCTGGTCGGCAAGATCACGCGCGCCTATCAAACCAGTTCCAGAGTGCTGCTGATGATGGATCCGGGGCTAATCGTGAACGGCATGATCCAGCGCCTGGACTCACGAGCCATGGGCATCGTTAAGGGCGACGGCAACGGCACGCTGATCATGCAGTACCTGCCGCCCGACGAGAAGATTAACATCGGTGATCTGGTCGTCACCTCCGGGATCGGCGGCGGGTTCCCCAAGGGGCTGTACCTGGGTCAGGTGACACGCATCAACTCCAGCGACGTCGACCTGTTCCAGGCGGTGGTTCTCGAACCCGCCGTGCACCTGGGACGTCTGGAACACGTGCTGATCGTCTCGAACTTCATCCCCGTGAACGTCCCGTGAGGACAGCGCAATGAGGAAATACGGCTTCATCCCTCTCCTTCTGTTGACGGCCATCCTGCAAACTACGCTGCTGTCGCGCATGACCATCAACGACGTGAAGCCGGATCTCATGCTGATGCTCGTCGTGGCGCAGACGGTTTTTGGTGGGGCCGTAGCCGGCATGGTCTGGGGACTGGTGGGCGGTCTGTTTCTGGACCTGCTCTCCAGGGGATCTTTCGATGCCCTGGTACTGGTTCTTCCCTTTGTGGCCTTTGTAGCCGGAACTATGACCGGCGAATCCTTGCGCCATCGGTTTGTGCTGCCCTTGATCCTCGCATTTCTCGGAAGCCTGCTGCAGGGAGGACTTATCATCCTGGCCCTACAACTGGCCAATCTGCCGGTTTTTTGGACTGTCAGCCTGATATCAACCGTGGTGCAGGGCGCCACGATCAACACGGCGCTCATGCCTCTGGTCTATCTGGCCTTCAATCGCTGGGGGCCCCGCAAGCATGGGCTCCACGCCTCGCACTGGAACTGGAAGGGCAGTTGAGTAAATGATGGGAAGCCGGGCAGAGAGAATCGAGCCGCAGACCAGGCAGGTCTGGCAGAATGTCTGATCCTATCCAGTCCATTCAATGGCGCCCGCCCAAGCGCCGCCGGCGTAAGGACGAGGCACGCGCGCTGCGGCGGCGCTTCCTCCTGCTGCGTGGCGTGATAATGATAGCCTTCCTGGTACTTGCGGTCCAACTCTGGCGGCTGCAGGTGGTGGAGGGTCAGCAGTATAGAGCCAAAGCCGAGGAGAACCGCCTGCGTCTGGACACCATCAGGGCGCCGCGAGGCGTGATCTATGACCGTAATCGCTCGCCCCTGGTGCGGAACGTGGCCAGCTTCACAGTGGGAGTCGTTCCCGCGGCCCTGCCAAAGCAGCAGCGCGAAGAGATCATCGCACGCGCGGCGGCACTGCTGGGGATGCCGCCAGAACAAATCATCTCCAAGCTGGAGGAGGCGAAAGGGCGCCAGGATCCTTTCACGGCGGTCCCCATCAAGCGCAATATCGATAGAACCACTGCCTTCACCATCGAAGAGCAGCACGACCGGTTTCCAGGCGTGGTGGTGGCCGCCGCTCCCATCCGCCAGTATCCCTTCGGTCCGACTCTCTCGCACGTGCTGGGATATGTCGGACACATCTCCGCGGAGGAGTATGCCACACTGAAGGACGAGGGATACCGGCTGAACGACGAGGTGGGTAAGGCCGGCGTCGAGACGACGTTTGAATCCTACCTTCACGGAAGACCGGGCAGTGAGATCATCGAGGTCGATGCCACGGAGCGCAAGGTTGGCACGGTAGATAGCTTTGCCCCCGTGCCAGGCAAGAACCTGGTACTCAGCATTGACGCGGAGCTTCAGAAACACGTGATGGAGTATTTGCAGGAGGGGAGCGGCTCATCGCCGTTTAACGCCGCGGTGGTGCTGGACCCACGAACAGGTGAGGTCCTGGCGCTGGTATCGCTGCCGTCCTTCGACAACAACCTCTTTTCGGGTGGCATTGCCCAGCAGGATTTGGACCGGCTTATCAACGATCCGCGCCGCCCGTTGTTCAACTACGCGATCGGCGGGATGCAGGCCCCCGGCTCGACCTTCAAGGTCATCACGGCCGCGGCCGCCCTGCAGGAAAAAGTCGTCACGCCTCAGACCCGTATTCAGGCCAACGGCCAGATTCAGGTCCGCAGCGAGTACGATCCTCGGATCGCCTGGGTCTTCCGCGACTGGTCTGTGCTCGGATCGCTGGATCTGTACCGTGGCATCGCCATGTCGAGCAACGTCTACTTCTTCTACCTGGGGGGAGGCTACGAGGGCTTTCAAGGACTGGGCATCGATCGGCTGGCAGCCTATGCCCACCGCTTTGGCATCGGCGAGCCGACCAACATCGACATACCCGGCGAGGCGATCGGACTGATGCCAGACCCGAGCTGGAAGCGCGAGAACAAGGGCGAGGACTGGACCGTCGGTGACACCTACAACTCGTCCATCGGGCAAGGTGACGACCTCGCCACGCCACTGCAGATGGCCAACGTCGCCGCCGCCATCGCGAACGGCGGCACGCTGTACAAGCCGCAAATCGTTCGCGAGATCGTGGATGAGAAGGGGCAGATCATCCGCCCATTCGAGCCACAGATCCTACAAAACGTCGGCGTTTCGCCAGAGAACCTGCGCGAAGTGCAACGCGGCATGCTGGAGGGCGTACGCACAGGAATCGCCAAAGGGGCGGCGGTGCCGGGCTTCGAGTTGGCTGGCAAGACCGGAACTGCCGAGTTCGGCGGAATCGATCCGCGCACGGGTCAGCAGTATACCCACGGATGGTTCATTGGCTACGCTCCATACGACGACCCGCGCTTCGCTGTCGCGGTCTTCCAGTACGATGGCGGCGGCGGACAGACGGCCGTCCCTGTTGCACAGAAGATCCTGGCGTACGCTCTCAACAACGTGAAGAACTAATGACGATAGGCTGAACATGTTTGACCGCAAGCTGTGGCGAAACTTCGATTTCTTGTTGCTCTTGATCGCCCTCCTTCTGACTGGCTACGGACTGCTACTGCTCTACAGCACCTCGCTCACGAGCCTGTCAGGGTCGGGCAATCTCATCGATCTTCCCTTCATGCGTCAGTCCATCTTTCTATCCCTCGGACTGCTGCTGCTAGTCTGTGCGGCCGCCGTTAACTATCGCTCGCTAACGTCCATCTACATTCATCTGTACGTCGCCATCATCCTTCTGCTCATCAGCGTCATCGTGATCGGCGACCTAACTCATGGCGCACGGCGCTGGCTCGATCTGCGCTTCTTCCAACTCCAGCCATCAGAGCCAGCCAAGGTCATCTTGATCGTGGCTCTGGCGGCCTTCCTCGCCAACAAGAAGGACCGGGTCACCAAGTGGCACACGTTCGTCATTTCCGGACTCTTCCTCGTGCCACTGGTAGGATTGACCTACATGCAGCCAGACCTCGGGACGATCCTGGTCTTCGTGGCCATCTGGCTGGGAATGGTCGTGGTGGCCGGCGTACGTCTGCTGTACCTGGGCATGCTGGGTACCGTCGTCGTCGCGTTTCTCCCAATCATCTACATGTTTGGTCTACGCGGCTACATGCGAGAACGACTCGTCACCTTCCTCGACCCGACCGCTGATCGCTTCGGGGAAGGCTACAACGTGCTCCAATCAACTATCAGCGTTGGATCGGGCGGCCTCTTCGGGAAGGGCTTCGGCAACGGCACGCAGACCCAACTGCAGTTCCTGCGCGTGCAGCACACCGACTTCATCTTCAGTGTCCTAGGTGAGGAGCTGGGATTCGTGGGGGCCATGGTGCTCTTCGCGCTGTACATCTTCTTGCTCTTCCGGCTCATCCGCGCCGCTTCTCGGTCCAGCGATCCCTTCGGCCGCCTCCTGGCCACCGGGATGTGCATCATGATCCTGGGTCAAGCTTTCATCAATGTCGGCGTCAACATTCGCCTGTTGCCGGTGACGGGCATTCCATTGCCGTTCATCAGCGCCGGCGGAAGCTCCCTCATGACCCTATTCGTCTGCCTTGGGATTGCCCAAAGCGTCATCATGCATCAGCGCAAGCTTGTATTCTCTTGAAGTGGGCCCTTTCGCAATGCTATGATCAGTCGGGAGATTGCACTATGTCTGATTCGACAACCGCCGCGCAGGCGGAGAAGCTGTACTGCGCTTTCTGTAAAGAGGAGATGACCGATCCGCCGGTGAAGCGGTTCGGCAAGTACTACTGCTCTGAGGCCTGCGCCTTCGAAGGAACACGCCCGACGGACTGCTCCCGTACGTAGAAGATAGGTCAGGCCTGGTCATGAACCAGAGGGCTGGCGCGTGGGTCGCAGAGGCAGACCTGGGAGCGCGGGCGTCTCGCTCGCGCGGGCGAGACGCCCGCGCTCCCAGGGTGCTCCGCCTACGATTGTGACCAGGTCTCAGACAGGCTCCTACTCCGCTTCCACATCCTCAGCAGAACCCTCGCGCTCTCGCCACAGCCGCTGCACGACATCGCTGATGACGTCGTAGTCGAAGCCGCGCCGGGCCAGATAGCTGCCCAATCGCTGTCGGAAGTCCGGATACGGCAGGGCCCGTAGCTGTTGGGCCTTCTTTCTGGCTGCCGTGTAAGCGTGTTCGTCGTCCTGCTCGTCATCGACGACGTCTTCGATGACATCTCGGTCGATGCCCTTCTGGCGTAGCTCCATGGCGACCAGACGCGAGCCGCGCGGACTGAACTGGTCGCGCGCCTCCTTCCAATAGCGGGCGAAGCCGGCATCGTCCACGTAGCCGTAGCGGCGCAGGGTCTCCAGCACGCGCTCCACGTGCTCCGGCGCGAAGTTCCCACGGCGCAGACGCATGCGCACCTCTCGCTCACTCCGCGGCCGATAGCTGAGATAGCGCACGGCCGCATCCAGAGCCTGAGCGTAGGCATCCACCTCTTGCAGGAGGTGCAGATCCTCGATCTCCACCTCGCCGCCCTCCTGCAGCCCATGCTGCTCCGCGATCGACTCCAGCATACTACAGAAGAAACGTCCATCCAAGAAGACGCTAACGCGCCCTCTGGCCCCTCTATTCGGTTTGATGGAGGTGATGACGGCCATTTCGTACTATCTTAGCACATATGATCGAATGTCAGAAAGTGTCCAAGAACGACCCAGTGGTCGGGTTTTGCGCCATCCCCGCTTTCGCGGGGGTCCGCGGACCGTCGGAGACGCACCAGCGCCATGGATTCCCGCGGAAGCGGGAATGACGAGACCGCACCAAGCTCTTCAGACACTTTCTCAATAGGACAGCACCGCGCCCGCCGGCTGTTGCGGCTGGTATGTATCTTGCATTGACGGGCCGTGGGCTGACTGGACCGCGATGTGCGGCCTGGGTTTCCCGCTCTAGAGGAGGGGGATGTAGATGAATTTGGATGGTGCGCTCCGCATCGGTCGAATAAGGGGCATTCAGATTTCGGTCCATTGGACCTGGCTGATTGTCTTTGGTCTGATTACCTGGTCTCTCGCAGTGGGGTTCTTCCCAGAGACCTTCCCCGGCTGGACCGCGACAGAATACTGGATCGTGAGCGCCGTCGCGGCGCTCCTACTGTTTGGGTCGGTCCTGTTGCATGAGTTGGCCCACTCCTTCGTGGCCTTGTCGCGCGGGCTACCCGTCCAGAGCATTGTGCTGTTCATCTTCGGCGGGGTCTCGAACATCCAGAAGGAGCCAGAGCGCCCTCAGGACGAGTTCTGGGTCACGCTCATGGGCCCGTTGTCCAGCGTCGTGCTGGGCGTCCTGTTCCTCGTCCTGTTCTTCTTCTTGCAGGGAGTTGCCCCTGCGATTTCGGCTTTGCTTATCTACCTCAGCAGCATCAACCTTCTCCTGGCGGTCTTCAACCTGATCCCGGGCTTCCCTTTGGACGGCGGCCGCATCTTCCGATCGGTCGTATGGTGGATCACGAACAACTTCCGTCAGTCCACGCATATCGCGGCTATCATAGGACAGATCGTGGCCTATCTATTCATCTTCGGCGGCCTGGCTCTCATCTTCACCGGGCAGTTCCTCAGCGGAATCTGGCTCATCTTTATTGGCTGGTTCCTGAACAGCGCGGCCGATGCCAGCTACAAGCAGGTCGTCACCCGAGAAGAGCTGCGGGGAGTCAAGGTCGCGGAAATGATGACCCCCAGCCCCGTCACCGTCGGTCCCAGCGCAACGTTGCGAGACCTGGTGGATGACTATCTGCTCCAGCGCAACGTGCAGAGCGTTCCCGTGGTAGACGACGACGCCCTCGTCGGCATGGTGACTCTGAACGAAGTCCGAGAGGTCCCCAAGGAGGAATGGGATACCACCACGGTGGAACAGGTCATGACTCGGCGCGATCAGATCAAGACTATCTCCCCGGCGGACGACCTGGTGCAGGCTATGGGCGAGCTGGCCGGCGACGAGGAAGTCGGGCTGCTGCCTGTAGTGGATAGTGGACGACTAGTCGGCTTGCTCTCTAAAGCCAACCTGCTACGCTACCTCAAGCTTCGCGAGCAACTGGGCGCGCCCAACGCCAGAGCTTAGAGGCATTGACCCGATGCGGCTGGACTTCAATGCCCAGGTGATGACGCGCCACGATGTCGTGGCGGGACATCTCGAGCGTCTGGCTATCGATCCACAAACAAGAAAGCTGCTTGGACTGGTGGTGCACTGCGGTGAGCACATCGGGTACGATGTCGTGCTCCCGCTGTATTTCCTGGTGAGCGCATCGGCCGACCTCATCCAGCTCCACATCAGCGAGGAACGGATGGATCGTCTACCGGGTCCGACCGAAGGCTCGGAAAACGCCCTCTCCGGCATGCGCGTGCCACATATTCGCGAGCTTCCGGCTCCCATCGGCTGGCCAGCCCACTACGCGTTCACCTTTCCGGAGGCTCTCACGCATAGCACGCTGCCAGAAGGCACGATCGAGCTGACGAACAGCACCACCGTCCACACACGCGATGGAATGATCGGAACGGTGGCGGGAGTGGAAGTAGAGAAGGACGGGACGATCGAGCTGCTAGTCGTGCGGATCGGCACGGTGCATCGCAGAGACGTCCTCGTTCCCATTGCGTGGGTCCAGCACCTGAATGCCATCGAAATAGAACTGAGTAGATCCAGTGACGAGGTCCGGGGTGTGGGTTAGGGGTTGCCCCCAGTCCCCTCGAAGTCCAGACTGATGTCGGCGGCCTGCACGGAGTGAGTAAGCTTGCCGACTGAGATGAGATCCACGCCCGTCTCGGCGATGGCGCGGACGGTCTCCAGCCCCACGCCTCCCGAGGCCTCGGTCAATGCCCGCCCACCGATGAATTGCACAGCCTCTCGCATTTGCTCGACACTCATGTTGTCCAGCAGAATGAGATCCGCCCCCGCCTCCACGGCCTCGCGACACTGCTCTAGCGTGTCCACCTCGATCTCGATCTTGATCATGTGGGGCGCTTGCGCGTGGGCCCGCTCCAGCACGTCCTTCAGGCTGTAGCCAAGCGCGGCCAACATCTCCAGGTGGTTGTCCTTGATCAGAATGCCATCGGCCAGATTGTAGCGGTGGTTGTGCCCACCCCCCATGCGCACCGCGTACTTGTCGAGGATCCTGAGTCCCGGGGCCGTCTTGCGGGTATCGACGATCCGCGCCGGCAGGCCCTGCACGGCCTCGACGTAGCTGGCCGTGGCGCTCGCGATGCCCGTCATACGCTGGACGAGATTCAAAGCGGTGCGCTCGGCGGACAGCAGACTACGAGCCGGGCCTTCCACCCGGGCCAGAACATCGCCCTCTTGGAACGGGCTGCCGTCCGGAACGCGAATCTCCACCTGCACACTGAGGTCCACACTCTGAAAGGCCAGCACCAGGACCTCGATGCCGGCTAGAACGCCGACGCTCTTGGCCAGAACACGCCCCACCGCTCGGCTATCGGAGGGAATAAGGGTGTTGCTGGTCATGTCTCCCCAGGCTATGTCCTCGGCCAGTGCCCGCTCGACGATAGCCCGAACCTCGGCAACAGGCAGATCCATCGACATCCTCACAGACCCTCCCGACGGAAGACGATGTGGCGCTTCCAGCGCGCGCTCTCCTCCGGGAAATCAGCCCGGTGATGGGCGCCACGGCTCTCCTCGCGGCGCAAGGCCGCCTCGGCGACGATTCTGGCCACCAGCACAAGATTAGCAAGCTCCTGAGAAGTACGGTCATAGGGCTCGGGCGCAGCCGCCTGCCATCGTCTGATACAGTCGCGGGCTTCTTCCAGCCGCCAGCGTTCACGTATGATGCCGACGTTCCGCCACATCAGCTCCTGCAGGTCCGACACCCCTGGTGATCCGACCGAGCAGTCCCTGATGACGCACAGATCCTCGCCCACGACGATATCAGGCTCCCAACCGGCATCTATCCGCGGCTCACCCGACGCCGGTCCTCCCACAATCCGCTCGACTATGCGTTTGCCAAAGATCAACGTCTCCAGCAGCGAATTACTGGCCAGACGATTGGCTCCGTGGACACCCGTGCAGGCCGCCTCGCCGCAAGCGTAGAGGCCGGGCAAGTTCGTCTCACCCCACAGGTTGGTCCGTACCCCGCCCATGGTGTAGTGCGCGGCCGGAGCGACGGGGATAGGACTGTGCGTGATGTCCAGACCATGCTCCATGCAGAAGCGGTAAATGCTGGGGAAACGCGCCGCCACTTTGGCCGGGGGCAAGTGGGTTATGTCGAGGAGCACGTGGTCGCTGCCAGTTTTCTGCATCTCTGAGAGCATCGCTCTGGCCACGATGTCACGTGCCGCCAGCTCGGCCTGCGGATGGTACTCCGGCATGAAGCGTCGGCCGGTGCCGGTACGGAGCAACGCCCCCTCACCTCGCACAGCCTCTGAGATAAGAAAGGTCGGGGCACCCGGCAGACGCAGGGCCGTCGGATGGAACTGGATGAACTCCATGTCCGTGATCTCGGCCCCCGCCTGATAGGCAAGCCCAACGCCGTCAGCGGTCGCGACGCTAGAGTTCGTGTTGTACCTGTATAGCTGTCCGGCGCCACCGGTGGCCAGCACGAGGTGCTGGCAGATTAGCTCCCGGCGCTTGTTCTCGGGAATGTTCAGCGCGCTGATCACCCAGCCACCGCCGGGGCGCTGTGCGATCCCGGTAACCAGGTGATAATCCGCAATGGCAACCGCGGAGCGGCGAATCCGCCCGCTGAGCGTGGTCTCAATGCTGGCGCCGGTCGCGTCGCCAGCGGAGTGAAGGACCCGCGCGACGCTATGGGCACCCTCTCTTGCCAGGGCTATCTCGCCGTCCACTGTATCGAATAGCACGCCGAACTGCACCAGGTCGCTGATGCGATCCACGGCCTCGGACGTCAAGACGCGCACGGCCCCTGGGTCGCACAGCCCGGCTCCAGCAGACATAGTGTCCTCGAAGTGCAGGGTGGGCGAGTCGATAGGCGCCACAGGGGCAGCGATCCCGCCCTGGGCGTGGCGCGTATTGCACTCGTCGATACTATCTTTTGTTAACACCAGGGTAGCACCGTACTGCGCAGCCATCAGGGCTGTGTACAGACCGGCGATCCCACTCCCGATGATGATGTGATCGTACTCGCTCTGCAACTGACCTGGCGTTAGATCACCTCCAGCATACGATCCAGGGCCCGCTTAGCAAGAATACGGGTCTCCTCCGGCACGTCGATGACGTACTCGCTATTGCGAAGAGCATTGTTCACGCTCTTCAGGTGCGTTCTCTTCATATTGGGACAGACCAGCGCGTTGGAGGCAGAGTAGATCGTTTTGTCCGGATTCTCCAGGCGCATGCGATGAAGCAGCCCATGCTCTGTTCCGATCAGGAACTTGTTGGACGAGCTCTCCCGCACGTAGCGCAGCATCTGGGATGTACTCAGAGCGACGTCGGCCAGCTTCACGACATCCTCGGTACACTCGGGATGAACCACGACAACCGCATCAGGATGGGTCGCCTTGGCCGAGCGCAGGTGTTCGGGCTGAAGCCGACGATGGGTAGGGCAATGGCCTGGATACAAGATGACCTCTTTCTGGGTCTGCGCGGCGACGAACTGCCCCAGGTGCTGGTCGGGCACGAAGAGGATGCGGCGACTGTCCACCGCCTCCACGACCTTCAGCGCGTTGGCGGAGGTGCAGCAGATATCGCTCTCCGCCTTGATGGCCGCGGAGGAGTTCACGTAGCAGACGACAGCGGCATCCGGATAGCGCGCCTTCCACTCACGCAGATCCTCCAACTCGATCATGTCGGCCATGGGACAGCCGGCCGTGATCTCCGGCAACAGCACCGTGCGACTGGGGTTCAGGATCTTGGCGCTCTCGGCCATGAAGTGCACGCCGCAGAAGACGATCACCTCAGTGTCGACGGTGGTGGCTTTCCTGGAAAGCTCCAGGGAATCGCCGACAAAGTCGGCCACGTCCTGCACCTCGGGTCGCTGGTAGTTGTGGGCCAGAATGACCGCGTTGCGCTCTCTCTTGAGCGCCGCGATCTCCTCCTGGAGCTGCCTGATCTGCTCTTGGTATGCTATCTCACGCTCGTGCATGGTCACTCACTGTCTAGCCCTAAACGTAGTTTGTCATTCTGAGCGCCGCAGCGCGAAGAATCCGCGCCTTTACGACTCTTGCGCGGCAAGGGGTACGGATTCTTCGGCGTGCGCGCCTCAGAATGACAAAGTACCACTAAGAGGATGATCTCTCCGTCCCAGGTAAAGGAGACGCGGCAGAGACGCGTATGGAAAGAGGGCGATGCTGGAGGTCTCCAGAACCTGATCAAGCAGACGAATTATACAACAACCGACACTGCGGCACAAACCGACGCAGAGCGCGCGCGGCGACCAGAACTCGCCCTGGCAACCGCCAGAGAAGAGATGGTCGGGGCCGGCTTGGCACAGCAAGTGCACAGCTTCCCCTTGCATTGGAGCCGTTATGCATGTCATCTACAGCGTATGCCTTGCGCACCACCTTATACGCGTGTACAGTTGTCTGTGAGAAAGAAGAGAACATTCAGTGGCTCCATGAGGAGCGGCGCGCCTGGTACCGGGAGGAAGACGGCGACGACGGAAACGCTCGATAAGGCCATCGGCCAGGCGGAAAGGCCATTGCTGTCAGAGACGTGCGTGGATTTGCGCGGCTCAAGAACGCGGAAGCAGGGCACCTAGACAGCAGACCTTTATCCGCCCTGAGATTGGGCGCAGCTTCGTTTGCCAAGCGGCGTCGTTTGTAACGAGATGTCCCACTTGCGCCACGATGCCCGAGGCGATGATCAGCGCGTCAGGAGGATGAAGGTTGTACGTCGCCCGCAACGACGCGGCCTCCTGCGCAACATGGAGGTCAATGGCGATGGAGCGCAGGTTCGGGAAGTTGGACAGAAAGTCCAGCACATGCTGGTACACCGCATCCGGTCCCCGGCGGAGCGGCCTGACTAGTACCTCCATGACTGTCACCGGGGAGACAACGGCCGGATTGCGGCCCGACCTGACGAGATCGTCGATGATATGCGTCGCCAGCGGTGATATCAGTTCCCCACCGTTGAGATACGCGATCAGAGTCGTGGTATCCAGAAGCAGCCGATCCCCGGCCGGCAACACCTGCTCGATCTCGACCCTAGTCATTCGACCAGGCGGCGTGCTCGCCATCTACGTAGTCCCGCACCTCATCGGGCGTTCCATAGACTCCTGCAGCGACCCCAGCGTAGCTGCGGCGGAGAGGACGTAACTGAGCCATCTCCGGCTGGTCTTCTTGAACACAGACGATGAGCTCATCGCCTGGCTCGATGCCGAGCTGCCGTAGAATCGGCTCCGGCAGCGTCAGTTGGTTCTTTGCACGCAGCGTAACCTTGATTTCCATGACTGCCTTTCGTGTTTCATGTCTCTTGTCTACTAACATTATATCACTCCTCCTACAGATTGGAGCCAGTCGTACTGAATCGCCTTGATACGACGAGTCCATCTGGGTGCCACTCACTGCTGGCAGTGCGAGCGCTCTCACGAAATATCGGTTCTACTGGGTCTCCCTCTCCTGTCACCTCTCCTGTCACAGTTTGACAACCCTCAATAGCCTACGCTACCATTTCCCCTGTTTGTGCGAAGCACTCGACGAGATCATCAGGTTTCGTTGCTAGGCTCCACCACCGATAAGAAGACTATCTCGGAATCGCACAATGGGTACAGGCGGGAGAAGCTGTCAACGGATTCGGGAAACAGATCGAGCGGATGGGAGCCCCTCAATCTGTCCAATCCGCTCCCCGGGGACTGTTGCCGAACTCGCCTTTATTTAGCAGACATACTATAATGGGGACGTAAGTTCGAGTGGGAATGGAGTGAGCGATGCTCGGCAGGAAAGTCCCCACGGCAAAGCTGTTTTACC
>SCTZ01000214.1 GCA_004297765.1 Chloroflexota bacterium
AGCATGTTTGCCCGCCCTCACTCCAAATACATGAGAGAACGCGTGCATAAGCCCACCCAGCCTATCAGCCCCCCATGGTCCGGCGGCTGTCTCCCCCACCGCATACAGACCGGGCACTGATGTTTGCGCGTTTTCATCAATTCGTAGGCCGCCGTTGAAGCAGTGACAGGCTACGTTGATCTCGACCTCTTTACTCCAATCCATGCCACGATTGCTTAACCTCTCGAACTGCCATCGCGGGACCGTGTTCGGGTTGATGGGCTCGAGGTACAGAGCGTTATGCTCGTTTGCACGCCCCTCTCTTGTCTCCTTGACGAAGGCCATCTCAAGATATTGCGACGCGTCCCTGGTGCTGAAGACCGAATGTTGTGGTTTGGGCTTCAGGCAGTCCTCAACCGTCACGCCCTTGGGGAGGTATTTGTGAATGAATTCCTCACCGGTGCCGTTGCGCACCCTGGGATACAATCCCCAGTTCCCGTGCGGCAGAAGGCAGATCGTCGGATACACCATTCCGATGACCAGTTGTAGGTACTCCATATTGATTAGTTCCGCGCCAGCCTCGTAAGCCATTGCGTGTCCGTCCCCGGTGTCACAGGAGGGATGGAAGCAATGCATAAATAGCTGTCCGGCGCCGCCGGTCGCCAGAATGGTAGCGGCGGCTCTGAACAAGCAAAGCTCTCCATTGCCTTCGTCCACGCCGATGGCTCCGATGCAAGCGCCGTCTCGGACCAGAAGATCAGTCACCGTCATACGCTCGCGAACGCGGATGTCACCAGCACCCCGGATGACATCGGCTAACCCCGGCATCGGGGCCAGCATTTTCGCTACCTTGCCGCCAGCAAAGGGCATCATGTTCAGCACGACGCCCCATTTCTCAAGCTTCGCTCTGGCTTGTATCGCCTCGTCAACGAGGATTCGTGAAAGGCGCCTGTTAGCCAAACCGTGTCCGGCTTGAATAATGCGCTCAAAGATTAAGTCTGCTTCCTTCCCCGGAGCAACCTTCCCTCCCGGAACAGCGAAGTAGATGAACATGTTTGTTAGCCCACCACCACTGGTCCCAGATCCGCGGGATCCCATGATGCCGAAGTCCCCCTTCACAGCCAGTGTGACCTTGGCCCCGGCTTCATTGGCCTCGAGGGCGGCTCGGGCTCCCGCTCCCCCTCCTCCCACTACGAGAACATCGGTATCAATTATCTCTATGCTATTCACTTTCCCTCCCCATAGCGGTGTAGTTCAAGGGCCGATCATTCTTCAGCCCACCCCAAAGGTTTCTGCCACCAGCAAATAGGATTCTCCGCCCCCGAACGGACGGCTGAGGGCAGGGGTCAATATTTCTCTCAACTTTTCCCTACCCACTACCAGGCCTACGCACTACTAGGACCCTTCTGTCACTTGTCCTGCCCTGAAGATTCTTTGAGCCATAGATTCCACGCCAGCTCGCCCCGGTCATCTGGCTGGTGCCTCCAATCCTCGTCAACGCTTACCTTGCTCAAACCTAACTTGCCGTCGGTCTTCTTTGAGACGATCGAACAGGCCCAGTTCGCATCGTCCCTCTCCGGGAAATCTTCCCGATAATGGCTCCCCCTGCTTTCTGTTCGCATCAGGTCTACGCTGGCCATGATTTCGCCCACTTTCAGCAGGTTCTGAAGTTCCAGGGCTTGAATGAGTTCCTTCGAATTCTCAATGCCGAGATATGGAATTGAATCCTCACGAATGCTTTCTATCACACCTAGCATTTGAGTAAGGCCGTTCCTGCTTCTGACCGCGTTCAAATTCTCCCAGGCGGTCTTCTTGAGTACTTTCAAAGGGTCTCTTGGTTTTAGACTGCCCTTGCCCTTCTGGAGCGCTGCTACTCTCTCACGTGTCTTATCAGCCATGCTCACGGTGGCCCGCCGACTCTCGCCAGACTTCGCCACTGCGGCAGCATGTTTGCCCGCCCTCACTCCAAATACATGAGAGAACGCGTGCATAAGCCCACCCAGCCTATCAGCCCCCCATGGTCCGGCGGCTGTCTCCCCCACCGCATACAGACCGGGCACTGA
>SCTZ01000215.1 GCA_004297765.1 Chloroflexota bacterium
TGAAGGCTCTGGATGATATTGGGGAACTCCGGGTGGTTGAGGGGGCGGACTGGGACCTGGAGATAGGGGCTATCAGCGAGTTGATGAGGGAACAAAAGGGTCCCTCACTCCTTTTCGATAAGGTGGAGGGCTATCCAGCCGGGTACCGGGTGGCCGCCAACCTCTTCGGCAACCCAAAGCAATATTGTCTTCCCCATGGAATCTCCTCCGATATGTCAGACGACGAGTTCGTCCAGTGGTGGAGAGGGAAGATGAAGGCGTACGAGCCTGTCCCGCCGGTGAAGGTGAAAGACGGGCCGCTGATGGAAAACGTCATCAATGGCGAAGCGGTAAACATGTTCAGGTTCCCCGCTCCCAAGTGGCACGAACTGGATGGGGGGAGGTATATCGGCACCGGGAGTTGTACTATTTGCCGGGACCCCGACTCGGGCACTGTCAATCTGGGGACTTACCGCATAATGATTCACGACGAAAAAACGATAAGCTTCCTTGTCGTGCCGGGGAAACACGGCGACGTCATACGTAACAAATACTGGGCGAAGGGGCAGAGTTGCCCGGTGGCGGTAGCCTTTGGTCAGGATCCCCTCCTCTGGACAGCGTCCACACAATATAACTGGCCGTGGGGATCGTCCGAATACGATTTGGCGGGCTACCTGAGAGGAGAGCCAGTTGAGGTCTTGGAAGGCCCTCTCACCGGGCTGCCGCTCCCAGCTCGTGCCGAGATCGTCATCGAGGGGGAAGCTCCGCCTCCCGATGTGGATGCCCGGCCGGAGGGACCCTTCGGGGAGTGGAACGGCTACTATGGCAGCGGGGCCGCCACCGAGCCGGTCATCAGGGTAAAGGCCATCTATCATCGTAACAATCCCATCATCCAGGGGAACCCACCCTACAAACCGCCGCTTCCTCACTTCCCTATGCCCGAGCACCTATTGGGGCAAGCGCGAACATGGAATGTGCTTGAGGCAAACGGGGTAACAGATTTCAAGGTAGGTGGCCCCGCTGCCTCTACGAAGATCAAAGTTATATCCATCAAGCAGCGCTACGCCGGCCATGCCGCGAAGGCTGCCCTAATTGTCGCCGCCCATTCCTATACGATGACATTCATTATTGTAGTGGACGACGACATCGACCCTAACAACATGGACGAGGTGCTCTGGGCCATGGCCACCCGTTGTGATCCGCAAACCAGTATAGATGTCGTCAACAACGGTTGGGGCAGCTCTCTGGATCCTCGCATCACCCCGGAGAAGAAGGCCAATCACGACTACACATCTTCCTTCTGCATTATCTACGCCACGAGACCCTTTTCCTGGGCTAACGAATATCCCGCGGTGAACCGGTTCAGCGACGAATACCGAAAGAAGATGAGCGAGAAGTGGAAATCTCTCCTGTCCCTCTGGGTAAACAAGCCCTGAGGCACTGGGGGAGGAATATCAGGTCTAATGTCCTGAATGAGGAGCAGAAGTGTCACGTTTTGTATTGTCGCAGCTTCTGCAGTCGCTAGTGACTTTGTTTGTCATAAGTATCGTGGTCTTTTTTCTGGGCCGGGCCACGGGTGATCCGGCGATGTTATTGTTGCCGTCGGATGCTACCCCTGAACAGTTCGAGCAGGTACGCCGTGACCTGGGCTTAGACAAGCCCATCTATACTCAGTATGTCAGTTGGGCCGAGAAAGTGGTTCGGGGGGACTTTGGCAACTCCATTCGAACTAGAGATCCGGTAAGCAAGATAATAATGGAGCGGCTGCCCAACTCATTGACGCTAGCCCTAGTCGCCTTGAGTTTCGTGATACTCGTGGGAATTCCGTTGGGGATCATCGCTGGCATCAATAGGGGCGGTCCCATAGATACGATATCTCAGATGGTTGCCTTCGCTGGGATGTCCGTGCCCGTGTTCTGGTCGGGTATTGTGCTTATGCAGATCTTTTCCGTCTGGCTTGGCTGGCTGCCCACGTCGCAGATGGGAGGTCCTCAGCACTACGTAATGCCCGCTTTCAGCTTGGGCTTGTTCGTCGCTGCCGGAACAATGAGGTTAACACGCTCCAGTATGCTGGATGTTCTCAACACAGAGTATACGAAGCTAGCGCGCATAAAGGGCCTTTCTGAGGTCCGGGTTATTCTGATCCATGCCCTGAGAAATGCTCTCATACCTGTGGTCTCATTCGCCGGCGTCTATTTCGCCCTCCTCGTCAGTATGGCGGTGGTGACAGAGACGGTCTTTTCCTGGCCGGGGATAGGCAGGCTGGCCTATGAGGCGGTTCTCTGGCGGGACTTTCCCCTGATCCAGGGGGTAATCCTGGCCATATCTGTCATCACGATGGCGTGTAATCTGTTTGCGGAAATCCTTTACGCCTACATTGATCCGCGGATAAGGTATTGAACGATGACAGTTCTAGATATCACTCAAACTTCCGGTACTATTGAAAGCACGTCGAGCCGTCTGAGGAAAGCGGGATATCTGAGTCCGGTTTTTCTGATTTCGTCTGCCTGCATTCTGGCGATGGTGTTTGCGGCGATCTTGGCTGATTGGCTGATGCCTCATGATCCCCTTTCCCCAGACCTTTCCAAGGCGCTTATGCCCCCCTTCTGGCAGGATGGAGGAAGCCTTTCCTATCCGTTGGGCACCGATACGTTGGGAAGGGATATGTTGAGTCGGCTCATCTTGGGGGCTCGAGTGTCCCTGGTTGCTGCCGTTTCAGCTATCTTCGTCGCAGGCGCGATCGGTGTTACGTTGGGGATTATGGCAGGATACTTTGGAGGATTGTGTGACTCGGTAATTATGCGGTTGGCCGACGGGATGCTGTCCCTGCCCATCATTTTCCTCGCCCTGATTCTCGGGGTGGTGTACGGGCCCAGTTTGGCAAACGTCGTCCTGGTTATCGTGTTACTGCTCTGGGCGCGGTTTGCCCGGGTGATACGGGCAGAGGTGCTCTCCTGGAAGACTCGCGACTTCGTCAACTTAGCCAGGGTCGCGGGCGCCTCCCCCTGGTGGGTAATGTGGAACCACATCTTCCCCAACGTGGTGAACACAGCGATAGTGTTGGGCACACTCCAGGTGGGCACCGCCATCATGTTGGAAGCCGCGCTGAGCTTTCTTGGCGTCGGCATTCCTGCGCCCGCCCCCTCATGGGGCGGAATCGCGGCGACTGGCAGGAACTACGTTACTAGTGCCTGGTGGCTTTCTACCTTCCCTGGAATCGCTATTATGATCATTGTCCTCGCCACGAATCTATTGGGGGATTGGGTCAGGGATACCCTTGATCCTCAACTGAGACAGCTCTAGCGGTGCTCTGGGTACGTCGTAAAGGTGCCCGTGTCCGGCTGGTGCAGGGGTTGTAGCGCTGGGTAACTCTGTTCTCGGCTCGGTGCACCCAAGTGAGACGATGGTCAGTGAAAGAGGCATGGTCGAGCGGATGAGGAGGGCCGTGAGACGGTCTGGAACTTTAGTGCGGCCGTGACTCTCTTGATGAGGAAAGTGAGTAGATATGAAGGTTACACTGCTGGTTGACATTGGCAGCACCAATACCAAAATAACGGCGGTCGATCTGGAGCGGGAGAGGATCCTGGGCAGGACGCATGCGCCGAGCACCGTCAGTTCTGACATGACCATCGGTCTCAAGGCAGCCTACCAAAAACTGCTGGACCAGATTGGAGAGCCATCTCTCACAATCGAGAAGGCCCTTGCGTGTAGTAGCGCTGCGGGAGGCCTGCGTATGGTGGCGATCGGATTGGTCCCCGTTTTGACTACTGAAGCCGCGAGGATGGCCGCCCTCGGGGCCGGGGCCAAGCTGGTTGGCACCTACTCGTACAAACTGAGTCGCCACGAGCTGAATGCAATACAGGCTGCGTCCCCGGATATTATTCTTCTGGCCGGCGGCACTGACGGGGGCAACACCGAGGTCATTCTGCATAACGCTCAGGTGCTGGCTGATTCGGATCTGTCGTGCCCTGTCATCGTCTGCGGCAACAAGGTTGTGGCTGACGACGCCGCCATGTGCCTTGAGGCTGCTGGGAAGACGGTCAACATTGTCGACAACGTCTTGCCTGAGTTGAACCGGCTGAATGTGGAGGCGTGCCGCTCCATCATAAGGGAAATTTTTATCAATCGGATAGTGCACGGCAAGGGCTTGGACAAGGCGCAGGAGTTCCTGGGGACCATTGCCATGCCTACCCCCCTGGCCGTGATGAAGGCCGCCCAGTTGATGGCACAGGGAACGGAAAACGAGGAAGGGCTCGGCGAGCTCATGGTAGTAGATATCGGCGGCGCCACCACCGATGTTGTCTCCATCGCGGAAGGGGCGCCTACCCAGGCTAATGTTGTGCTGAAGGGGCTGCCCGAGCCCTACTGTAAGCGGACGGTCGAAGGCGACCTCGGTATTCGCTACAACGCCAGTAACATCCTTAAGCTTGTAGGCGAGAAGAAGTTGAAAGAGCACATGCGTGTCGGCCGCGATGCGCACGTCGGAGAGGCCGACGTGGCGGCCAAGGTTATGTATCTGACCGATCACATCGAGTCAATACCGCAGACACGGGAAGACCTCCTGATTGACATTGGCCTTGCCCGCAGCGCTGCCTGCATCGCCGTACGAAGACACGCAGGATCTATCGAGGCGATATATTCGCCAATGGGGTCGTTTAGCGTACAATGCGGCAAAGACCTGACCCAGGTGAAGATGGTGGTCGGCACCGGCGGAGTGGTGTCCTACGGCATGGACCCGCACTCGATATTGGAGGCGACCCGATTTGGTGAGGAATGCCCAACCGCGCTGTGCCCCCGCCAGCCTGCCTTCTGTATTGACAAGGAATACATTCTGTATGCAGTAGGGCTTCTGAGCGAGATTGCTCCCGACAAGGCAATGCGCATCGCCAGGGCAAACATAATGGCGGGCGCTATTGGCACGGTTAGAATTTGAGGTCGCCGGACTGGGTGTGGGCGCCACCGTCGATCTGTATGACGGCAACCCGAATTCCCCGATGCGGGCGCCATGGATGCGTTCCTCCTGAAATGAGCAGGTTGGAATCTACCAACCAGCGGCGCGACTACAGGTACTCTCAGCGGGGCTTTTGTGGCGGTTGTCGTGTAGCTGGCCATAGTATCCCGGCGGGTGCCTGATCTTTGGGAACCAGGGGAGATGTCCGGTGTTTTCGCAAAGACATTGTCGCCAAGCGCGGAGAGATCGCCGTGACGGTCATTCGAGCTTGTCGCGATATGGGCATCGCCACCGTCGCCCTGTCTAGCGAAGGGTGTGCACTCCTCGGAGACAAGGCCACTCAGGGATCCGGCGGTTGCATCATGGTCATCCACCCAAGGTCTGGCACGGGGTGCTGATCGAGTTGCTGGAGAAGCCACGCTAGCCGGTCACACTCGAGTTGTTCTCCTGCAATCCGGAGACCTTGTTGGCCGAAAGTAGAACGACAATGCCATCATTGGGGACCAGCGGCTGGGAAGTAGTCCGCTTCGTAATAGTCGCCGATCTCCATGGGTGGACGTGCTGCAGGATACATCGGGTCGCGTCAGATAGATGCTGGCGCCGATGCTGAGGGCCTCCGGCTGCAGGTTCCGCGGCGCCTGCGTCTTGGTGTGCTGAACTCCACAACATTCGACATCGGCTCTGTAGAGACTGTACAAAGTGTGTGGGTTGGATGCGCGGGTTTTCGTTTGAATGATCGATATTGAACCCGCTCAACCGGATGATAGACTCAAGCAGGGGAAACGTCGACATACGTCCTAAGTTCCCACAGCAGTTGCGGAGGACTATATGAGGGCTCGGACGGTTTCAAGCTCCGGCCGCGTTGTCGCGCAACCATCCCTTATTACTGCTGTATTGAAGTTGGTCGTAGATGTGTCCGGAATCAAGTGGCAGGGCGCTGAAGAAGTCATCTTGTCGGTGGGTCGAGGTTTTGCGTGGTTCAGGGTATGAATCTGGCTAGAATTCTAGGGGACGTTTTCAGCACCCTGCTAGAGTGAAGGCTACAGCAGGAATGACTAGGAGGGTTGAATTAGATGGTCGGGATTCTATCATACGGGGCCTTTATCCCAAGGCATCGACTAGCCAGAGATTTGATTGCTCAGGCTTGGGGACGCAATTCGATGGGGGGAGAGAAGGCAGTTGCCAACTTCGACGAAGATAGCATATCTATGGCGGTTGAGGCCGGTCTGGATTGCCTACATGATGTAGACCCTAAACAGATTGACGGCCTTTTCTTTGCTTCGACGACGGCTCCATACAAGGAGAAGCATTCTTCGAGCTTGATCGCAACTGCCCTTGATTTTCGGAAGGATATTCTGACTTCAGATTTTTCTGGTTCCTTACGGTCGGGAGCTAATGCCCTGAGAGCCGCTATAGATGCCATTCAGGGTAAGTCTGCAAAACAGATTCTGGTAGTTGTGGCTGATTGTAGGCTTGCTCCCGGCGGTTCGGACCTTGAGCAGATCCTGGGCGATGGTGCGGCAGCCTTTTTGCTTGGCGATGCGGCAGACTCGAGCGTAGTGGCTGAGATAATTGGCGGTTACTCCGTGTCCGATGAGTTCACTGATTACTGGAGAACTGACCAGGACGCCTTCGTCAGGTCTTGGGAGGATAGATTCGCAATTACGGGTGGATATACGACCAGCATACAAGAGGCAGTTAAAGGGATTATGAGCAGGCACGATCTAGGTGCCGGCGCCTTTTCTAAATTGGTTTTGGATGCCCCCAATTCTCGGCAGCAGGCTAATATGGCTAAAGCTTTGAGTTTCGATTTCAAGCGCCAGCTTTCAGATCTGCTCTACAGCATGGTGGGCAACACCGGTACTGCCCTTGCCCCTATGATGCTGGCAGAAGCTTTGGAGAAAGCGAATCAAGGCGACAAGATCCTATTCGCTAGCTATGGAGACGGTTGCCAAGCCTTTATCTTTGAAGTCACCCAAAACATGGGCATGCTGGGAGAGAGGCGTGGTATTAAACTAAACCTCGCTTCGAAAACCCAGATAGGTACCTATGAGAAGTACTTGAGCGTTCGCAAGCTGGTGGACAAGGAAGAAATTGGACCGCTGGGTTCAAGCTCTGCACCAGCGTTATGGAGAGACAGGCGTTCATTCCTCAGCTTTTACGGCAGCAAATGCAAGAACTGCTCCCTAATTCAGCACCCTGTACAGCGGGTTTGTCTGAACTGTCAATCTGTAGACAACTATGATGAGGTCAAATTGGCTAAGACGGGCACCGTGTATACGTATGCGGAGAGCTATGTTGCCGAAAGTCCCGAGGTGCCCACGGTGTTTGGTGTCACTATTCTGGATGACGGCTGCAGAGTGTGGGGTGAGTTGGTGGAAACTGAACCTCAAAAGAAGCTGGATCGGCCTCAGAAGATCGGAATGCCAGTTGAGGCAACTTTTAGGAAGATGAACGATGCCAGTGGTTTTCACAACTACTATTGGAAGGTAAGACCAGTTCGGAGATAGGCACGACCGCGGCGAGCGTGGGGCTCATTGTGGCCGACAGCCACCGGTGGAAAGTAAGACCGGCTAGGAGATAGACGATATGAGTGGAGTTCTTGATCGCGTAGCAATCGTAGGTGCTGGTTGCTGTAAATTTGGTGAAAACTGGGACAAGAGTTCCTATGATATGATTGTCGACGCTACCATTGAAGCTCTTCAGGACGCCAAGCTAGAGCTAAAAGATATCCAGGCAGCCTGGGTAGGATGTGAACGAGAATTAGGTGCTACCCTGCATGTTAGCAATGCCCTCAAGCTGAAAGGTGTGCCAATAACGAGATGTGAGAATGCCTGTGCTACAGGTATGGATGCTTTCCGAAATGCCGCCTTTGCTGTGGCCTGCGGTATGTATGACACGGTTCTGGTTGTCGGCTACGAAAAGCTAAAGGATCTACCGACCAGGGGTCTGCCACCACCGACGGCAGGAACTGGGGGGCACCCCATCATACTTAGGGGCTCTGGAGGACCGCCCAACTTTGGCTTACTGGCCACCAGGTACATGGACAAGTATGGCATAGATAGAACACCCATGGCTAAGGTAGCGGTCAAGAATCACCATAACGGTAGTCTAACAGCCAAAGCCCACCTGCGAAACGAGATTACCCTTGAGCAGGCGCTTAATGCACCGCTTGTGGCCTGGCCTCTTGGCGTGTTTGATTGCTGTGGACTCACTGATGGAGCGGCGGCAGCTATCATAACCAGAAAGGAATTGGCTAAGCGTTTTAGAGACGACTACGTCGTGATCAGAGGGATAGGCCTTTCAGTCTCATCAGTTCCTCCTCAATACCGATCTGGCTACGAATACGATGGATTCCCCGAAACGGTGGAGGCCGCCAGGCAGGCCTACGAGCAGGCAGGAATTACGAATCCACGAAAAGAGATAGACTTTGCCGAGGTGCATGACTGCTTTACAATAACAGAGATAATCAATTATGAAGATCTACAGTTCTGCAAGCGGGGCGAGGGATGGCGGATGATTGTTGACGGCATCACCAATCTAGACGGAGAACTTCCCGTGAATATGGATGGTGGACTCAAGTGCTTTGGTCACCCAATTGGAGCCAGTGGCTTGCGGATGATATACGAGGTATACAAGCAACTCCAGGGCAAATGTGGCGTGCGTCAGGTAAAGAAGGCGGAGGTTGGTTTGGCGCACAATATAGGAGGACCACCGCAGGTAGCTTCCGTCGTCGTAATGAGCACTCCTTAACGGATTAAGAAGTCTGTTAAGTAAGAAAGGTGCACCATTGTGGTTATTGACCTCAAGAAATCAGGCAAGATTGCGATCTTCACGATTAACCGTCCCGAGAAGCGAAATGCAATGACCACACAAGCAGTCCAAGAGCTAAGCGATGCTATGGTGGAGTTCCGCGATGACCCTAGTCTGTGGGTTGGTGTTGTCACCGGTGCCGGCAAAGAGGCCTTTTGTGGAGGGGCTGATGTCGATGACAGGGTACCGTTCATGAAAGCGCACCGATATAGCCCTTGGGCAATCCCTCCGACTCCGATGCGTGGGCTTACCATGTGGAAACCTCTTATTGCTGCCATAAACGGCCTTGCCTTGGGTGGCGGTCTTGAATTAGCACTAGCCTGTGATCTAAGAATAGCCTCGGAGAATGCGCGTTTTGGCACGCCGGAGGTGAAACTGGGGCTCATCCCCGGATGGGGAGGCACACAGAGATTGCCGCGGACAGTACCCTGGTGCAAGGCGGCTGAAATGGTGCTTATGGGAAGAATCATCGATGCCCAGGAGGCATTCCGTGTTGGGTTAGTGAACAAGGTAGTCACACCTGATGAGGTCATGCCCGTGGCTATGGAGTGGGCTGAGAGCGTCTGCCAACTAGCACCTCTAGCAGTCAGGGCAGCCAAGGAGGCCATGACTCGGGGCAGTAGCTCGACTCTAGAAGAAGGCTTAGCGCTCGAACAATCATTCGGTGCCTATCTCTTGGGTACTGGGGATTTTGCCGAAGGACTCGCGAGTTTCACTGAAAAGAGAAAACCCGTCTACGAGGCAAAATAACCTACGCTGTTTGTGATGTGTGATCACCACAGCAAGAAGGAGGGATACTGTGGACATAAAGACGGTTGGGGTAGTTGGATGTGGAATAATGGGCTCGGGTATCGCCCAGGTATGCGCTCAATCCGGCTATCAGGTGATCGTGTCAGATACGAACAACGATTTTCTGAACAAGGGTTTGGCTTCAATAAATAGTTTTCTTGTCAAGGGTGTCGAGAAGGGTAAGATATCTCAAGCGGATATGATGGCTACCTTGTCTCGCATAAAGGGCACAACCAATAGCCAGGAATTCGCTGACTGCGACCTGGTCATAGAATCGGCGCCCGAGAGGGTAGACCTGAAGAAGAAGATATTTGCTGAGCTTGACAAGGTTTGCGCCAAAGATGTCATCATAGCAACAGGCACCTCATCACAGTGTGTTATCGACATAGCCTCGGCAACCAAAAGAATGGACAAAGTGCTGGGGACGCATTTCTTCAACCCGGTGCCCCTTATGAGGCTGCTTGAGATTGTCAAGACAATCGCTACCAGTGATGAGACCGTTGAGATTGTTAGGTCTTTCGGCAAGTCCTTGGGGAAAACGATTATCGTCGCTAGAGATGATCCGGGCTTTATCGTAAGCCGTCTGAATGCACCTTTTACTATCAATGCCATCCGTATGCTGGAGGCTGGCGTTGCCAGCAGAGAGGACATCGACACTGCTGCAAAGCTTGGTTTCAATCATCCCATGGGCCCGCTGGAACTAGCCGACTACGTTGGGCTTGATACCCTCTATTATGCCTCCAGTGCCAGATATGACGAGTTCAAAGACCCTGCCTTTGCGCCCCCACCGTTGCTTAAGAGGATGGTTCTTGCCGGATGGCTTGGCCGCAAGACGGGGAGAGGTTTCTACGAATATAGCTAGATGCGTAGTTCCTCAAGTGCTGGATGCTTTGATAGCTGCACGGGGAGCACGACCTCGACCTTGCTGGGGTCCCAAGACGGTTCGGTAGAGA
The DNA here is from genome assembly GCA_004297765.1 of Chloroflexota bacterium. Classification (GTDB taxonomy): domain Bacteria; phylum Chloroflexota; class Dehalococcoidia; order FW602-bin16; family FW602-bin16; genus FW602-bin16. Next base: position 10,486 of record SCTZ01000215.1, read on the forward strand.
CATCTCAGCGTCCGATCTCCGCCCCCAGGGCACATGCAACGTGCCCTGGGGGCGGAGATCGGCAACCGGTCGAAAAGAATCGAACTATCGCTGACCCGCGGTATTTGAGGAACGACGCACTTAGTCCGTGGCTCCTCGATTCGCCAGCCTTTGACGGCGCCTTCCCAACGCCCGCCGGGTCTGCGGAACGCCGGACTTAGATGCTGAAAGGAGATTAGATGACCGGTCCGTTGCAGGGTATTAAGGTGATAGAATGTGGCACCTGGGCACTAGTCCCGTTTGCGGCGTCGATATTAGGGGAGTTGGGTGCCGACGTCATCAAGGTGGAGGAACCTACCCGGGGCGATCACTTCCGGGGGACCATGAGCGTGTCACCGGCAAGATCAGCCACTACTGATGCTATTGCGCGTGTAGCGAGTTTTGAGGCAGTCAATCGTAGCAAGAGGGCGATCACGCTGGATCTGATGAAAAAAGAAGGCAGAGAGGTCCTTTACAAGATGGTAAAGGACTCTGACGTCTTCGTACATAATCTCAGGCCCGGTGTGGCTGAAAAGATCGAACTCGACTACGAGACTCTTGCCAAGCATAACCCGAAGATCATTTACGCACAGGGGGTGGGATTTGGCCTCAAGGGTCCGGATGGACAAATGCCTGCTCTTGAGTTTTCTGCTCTGGCAAGGGCCGGCTGGGGGTACTTCGCCGGTGAGGCTGGGCAGCCGCCAGCGATGTTCTGTGTCGGACTCGGCGACACGATAGGTTCGTGGGTATTAACTATGAGCATTCTTGCTGCCTTGGTGGCACGAGAGCGACTGAATGTCGGTCAGTCGGTCGAAGTATCGTTGTTTGGAAGCTTAATCGCCACCGCCGGATTAGTCCTTAACCACAAACTCGTCTACGGGGAAGAGTATCCCAGAAGATCACAGAGCGGAGCCAAGAATCCGCTTTGGAATATCTACCAGTGTGCCGACGACAGGTGGATATGTCTCGGGCTAGCACAGTACGATAGGTTTTGGGCTGATTTCTGGCAGACAATTGATATGCCTGAAATCCTGAATGAACCCAGGTTCGACGGCATGGACATGGTATATGAGAACTCTGAGGAGTTGGTTCGCATACTAAATGGTGTTTTCAAGAAGAAGCCAGCCAAGGAATGGGTGAACAGGCTTAAGCGCAAGGGGCTAATCTGTGAGATGGTACAAACGGCTTCAGAAGTAATTGACGACCCACAGGCTATCGCCAACGAGTATATTGTTGAATACGATGATGAAAGGTATGGTCGGACGAAACTTGTAGGACTCCCCTGCAAGTTTAGCGAGACCAAACCTTCTATAGAGGCAATGGCCCCTGAATTCAGCATGCACACGGAAGAAGTTCTCCTTGAGCATGGTTATAGTTGGGAAGACATTGTCAACCTCAAAGTTCAGGGAATAATAGCCTAGGGTCTTGACGTGGGTTTGTAGCCTACTGGCTGCTTAGCTGGCCCTGCTAGCTCGAAGGCTGAACTATCGTTACTGCTCAAACAAGGAGATGGTTGGTGTCCTCGAAGACTGTAATTGAATTGAAAGTCAATGGATTGATTTGCGAGGTGGCAGTGGAGCCGCAAAGGACGCTGCTCGAGGTATTGAGGGAAAGCCTCGGTTACACCGGAACGAAGAAGGGCTGTGATTCGGGCGATTGTGGGGCGTGCACGGTCATCATAGACGGGAGAGCGGTGCTGGCTTGTCTCACACTGGCCGTCGATGTTCAGGGCAAGGATATCCTCACCATCGAGGGTCTTGCCACAGGTGATGAACTTCATCCGATTCAGCGGGCTTTTGTGGAAGAGGGAGCCGTGCAGTGCGGTTTCTGCACTCCGGGTCTGATTCTCTCATCGAAGGCCCTTCTGGATGAGAACCCGCGACCCACGGGCGAACAGGTGCGGAAGGCCATCGGGGGCAACCTCTGTCGTTGCACGGGCTATGCCAAGGTGATCGAAGCGATCAAAGCAGCGGGGAAGCTTATGGCTGAAGGAGCTCCTGCTAGATCGGAGCGTCAATGAAGGCTTCAAGACTTGGTATGTTGAGCGCACTCCAACCCTGGAGCCACGAGACGAACGACGAAAGGTGGGAGCTAGGATGACAGAGTACTCCGTTCTGGGCAAGCGCCTGCCCAGGGTCGACGGGCCGGTGAAGGTCACTGGCAAGGCCAATTTTGCCGACGACCTTTCGCTTCCAGGAATGCTTCACGGCAAGATCCTGCGCAGCCCCCACGCTCACGCCAGGATTCTGAACATAGATGCTAGCCATGCCGAAAAGCTTCCGGGCGTCAGAGGAATCGTGATCGGCACCGATTTCGGCAAGTTTCGTTACGGGCTGCGTCCGGATACCAGAGACGAGGTTCCCCTGGCCCGGGAGAAGGTGCGATACATCGGCGAGGAGGTCGCTGCTATCGCCGCAATCGATCCAGACATCGCCCAGGAGGCGGTCGATCTGATAAAGGTAGAGTACGAGCCGCTGCCGGCCGTGTTCGACCCGGAAGAGGCTTTGCGTGAAGGGGCACCTTTGGTGCACGAAGATAAGCCGGGCAATGTCAGCGTGCACACGAAGGTGCACTTCGGCGACGTCGAGCAGGCTCTTAGTGAAAGCGACTACGTTCGCGAAGACAGGTTCTACAGCCAGTCGGTCTTGCACGGCTTCATCGAGCCTAACTCCATCGTGGCCAGTTGGGAGCCGCCGAACCACATTACAGTGTGGGCCTCGAAGCAGAGTCCCTACTTCCTGTATCGGAATCTGTCCAACTGCTTTAACGTGCCACTCAGCAACGTGCGGGTGATCCAGCCCTATATCGGGGGGGGCTACGGCGGCAAGAACGGATCTTATCCGCTCGATTTCGCCGCCGTCATGCTCTCCAAGAAGACCGGACGTCCGGTGAAGATCACGCTCACCCAGGAGGAGGTGCTATCGGCCCATCGCAGGAGACACCCGATGGTCGTATGGCTCAAGACAGGGGTGAAGAAGGACGGAACGCTGGTGGCCCACGATTGCCGGGTAGTTGCCGACGGTGGCGCGGCAACGGGGGTGGGGCCGAGCACCATGGCCAACGCCTTCTCCTTCCTGAACCTCCCATACGTCGTGCCCAACGTGAGGTTCGATGGCTATCGCGTTTACACCAACCGCCCCGTGTCCGTTGCTCAGCGGGGCAACGGCATCCAGCAGATTCGCTATGCTGCCGACGTGCAGTTGGATATGATTGCGGAGGATCTGGGCATCGACCCGGTGGAGATACGTCGCAAGAACTCTGCCTATATCGGCTACAAGACGCCCAACGGTATGGTTGTCAAGAGCTGTGGGCTCAAGGAGAGCATCGACGAGGCCCTCAATGCCGTCGACTGGGAGAAAGAATTCCGGCCCTGGCCGGAAAAGGCGCACCAGCCTCGGGGACGCATCGCCAGGGGCGTGGGTATTGCGTGCAACTCGTTCTGTTCGGGCGTCAGGCTCGCGGGGCACAACTGCTGCACGGCGGTTATCAAGGTTCACGAGGATGGAACCGTGTCGCTGATGACCGGGTCCACCGATTCGGGCCAGGGTTCAGAGACGGTCCTGGCTATGATCACTGCCGAGGTTCTTGGGATTCGGCTGGAGGACGTGTACGTTCCTCAGACCGATAGCACGCTGACGCCTCTCGATCCAGGGAGCTATGGAAGCAGGGTAAGCTCGACAGCAGGTAACGCGGTGAAAATCGCCGCGCTTGATGCGCGCGAGCAACTGGTGAAGGTGGCGGCCGGGCTGATGGAGTCCAGACCGGAGGACATCGAGCTACGGGACCGGCTTGTGTACGTGAAAGGAGCCCCGGACAGGTCGATGCGCTTTCGCGACCTCACCCGACTAGTGGTCAGTTTGGGCGCCGGCACGACAGTCATCGGCACGGGCAGCTGGGGCCAGAGCATAGACCCGATCAACTTCGATACGGGCGAAGGCGACGTTGGGGGGGCTTATAGCTTTGGCACACAGGCGGCCTGGGTTGAGGTGGATACCGAGACGGGGAAAGTCAAGGTTACCAAGATGGTGGTGGCACACGATTGCGGGTTCGCACTGAACCCGCTGGCGGTGGAGGGACAGCACGAGGGCTCCATCGCGGGCGGGGTCGGGCACACGATTTACGAGCAATGTGTGGAAGAAGATGGCCAGACGGTGAACCCAAACTTCACTGGTTACGGGATGCCCACCTCGGGCGACATGCCCCCGGAAATGATCTCCATCTCAGTGGAGACGGGCGACCCGGTGGGCGCGTTTGGCGCTAAGGAATCAGGCGAGGGAACTCAGGTCTCAACCATTCCGGCCGTGGTCAACGCCATCCACAACGCCACGGGCGTTTGGATGACGGAGTTGCCCATCACGCCGGAGAGAATCCTCAGAGCGCTGGATCAAAAGAGGGCTAGAGACACGGCTACTTCGGGTGGTCGGGAGTCAGGAGGACAGGAATGAGAGTAGGGAGTTTCGAGCACCGAGAGCCGAAGACCCTCGCCGAGGTATGTGCCATACTCTCGGAGCACGGCGACCGGGCGAGGATCGTGGCCGGCGGCACTGACATCATACCCCGGATGAAACAGCGGTTGCTGGAGCCCCGGATTCTCGTCAACATTAAGGGTGTCGAGGAAGTTCGGGGAATCGTCGCGGATGAAGACTGCCTGCACATCGGGAGCGGAGTGACTCTAACTGACCTGCAGAGGTCCGAGAGGGTCCGTGACGCGGTGCCGATTCTGGCCGAGGCCGCGTCGGCCGTCGGGTCCATCCAACTGCAGAATATGGGGACCATCGGGGGCAACATTTGCCTGGATACGCGCTGCTGGTATTACAACCAGACGCACGTTTGGAGACAATCTCGGGAAACGTGTTTGAAGGTTGGCGGCGAGGTATGTCATATGGCCAAAGGCAGCAGGCGCTGCTACGCCCTATACAGCGGCGATACGGCCGCTGCGCTGCTGGCGCTCGGGGCTAGCCTAATATTGGTGAGCGCGCGAGGCGAGCGCAGAGTCTCCGTGGAGGATTTCTTCGTGGCCGATGGAAAGAAACCCACGGTCCTCGAGTCGGACGAGTTGATTGCCGGAGTGACAGTGCCAAGACAGGTCGAGAGGGCTCATGGCCGGTATCTCAAGTTCCGTCGGAGGGAAGCCATAGATTTCCCAATCGTAGGAGTGGCGGGGTTTCTGGCACAGGATGAGGGCGTGTGCCGGGCTCTGCGAGTGGCCGTGACCGGAGTAGGCTCGGCGCCTCTTCTGATCGAGGGTATTGAGCCGCACGTGCTCGGAAGGCGTTTGAGCGCGGAACTGGTGGATGAAGTCGCCGAGATGGCTCACAGACAGGCGAAGCCGGTATCGCACATGGAGGTTTCCTCGGCCTACCGCAAGCGCCTGGTCCGGGTGCTGGTGAGGGATAGCATATCACAACTCGCGAACAAAGCCTAAGCTAAGTGCATCGTTCCTGACATATGGCATAGATGGGTGCGTTTGAATGGAGCTCAACGATGGTCCCCTTGTTCCGCGAAATGGGGGTCATCGCTCTCCAGCCACGAGCGGGGCTGCTGCCACTTGATGTGTTCAGGTTTCGGGCTGCGTCAGATCTGGCTGCGCTTGATGGGTAGGTCCTCCTGTCGTCTTCTCTTTTTTCTTTGCTCCTTTCTTTCCTGCCTCTTTCTGGTCGGTACCACCCCATTGAACTGTGATTGGGAGGTCATGACTTGAAAAAGACGGGTCCATAATGCACCCTTGTGGACGTGACCATCACATCGCGTCCGCCGGAGGGAGACCATGGACCCGCA
>SCTZ01000216.1 GCA_004297765.1 Chloroflexota bacterium
AGCCGCGCTCGCCGGAAACGCATCATAGCTGCCGCAAGCAAGACGGCGTCAAGCAAGGCGAGGATGACCACGATCACAGATACCATCGTGGTGGGATTGGCGGTTGTAACCCACTGAACAAGACCGCTCCTGAGCTCCTCCGGCAGAGCCTGCAGCCCGAACACTGGCACTAAGACCAGGAGCATGGCGGGTATGGAAAGTATTTGCTGAGCCTGCCTGACGGTAGACGCCCGCAGCGAGACCAGGACGCCGGCGGTTGCAGCCAGGCCGGCGCTGAAAAGGCTCAGCGTGATCATCGCCAGAGCCGTGCCTGCCGGATACAAGAGGAGCTCTCCGCCACTGTGGGCCACGTTTACAGTTACGAGCCCGAGAAGCAGTGCGATAGTCGTCAAGCCCCAGCCATACAGCACGGCTCCTGCGACCTTGCCGAATAGGATCGCACGGTCCGGAAGCCGGCTGGCCAGGAGTGTTTCCAGCGTGTGCCGCTCCCGTTCCCCCGCAAACGAATCGGCGACCGTGGTCGTCACAAGCATGAGCGGAACCCAGGCCCAGTAGACGAGCAGAATGGGGGACTCCAGCCATGCCTTCCCAAACTGCCACGGCAAGAAAACGCCGAAGACGCCCAGGACGATCAACATGCCGATCCGGCCTCCTCGCATGTTATCGCCGCGGCCGAGGATCTCTTTGTACTCCTTCCAGAGCACGGTCCAGACGTCTGAAATCATTGCTCTTCCTCCATGAGTGCTAGGAAGACGTCTTCCAGGCTGGCCTTCCCTTTGTGTACCTCTTCCACCTGGCCCCCCGCACCAACGACCAAGCCTACCAGTGGCGCGGTCTCTACCTCCCGGCGCAGGTCGACCAGTAGTCGATCGTTCTGTATTCCGACTGCTGCCACCTCCGGCCGTGCACGAAGTGCCGTCAGGAGCCGCTCATCGAATCCGCGCCCAATGATCTCTACCCGTGGTGCGGCGCCGCCCGCTCGCAACTCGTCAGGACGCCCAATCGCGAGGAGCTTACCCTGGCGGATGATAGCCACTTGCTCACACAGTCTCTCCGCCTCTGCCAGGTTGTGCGTGGTAAGAAACACCGTGGTGCCCTCGCGGGCGGCCAAAGCGGCCAGATCCTCCCGTAGCGCCGCGGCCGCAACTGGATCGAGGCCGGCCGTCGGCTCATCCAAGAAGATCAGGGCTGGGCGGTGAAGAAGGGTGCGGGCTACGGCCAGCTTCTGCTTCATCCCTCGGCTCCACGTCCCAACGCGCTCTTTCCGTCGCTCAGATAGTCCTACATGGGCGAGAAGCGCCGCGATACGCGATTGCCGCTCGGAGGCCGGTAGGTGCCAGATACGCGAATAGAACTCCAGGTTCTCCTCGGCGCTCAATCGTTCGTAGAGCCCGGTGTGCTCCAGCAGTGTCCCTGTTCGGGCACGAATCTCGTCGGACTGTCGACAGGCGTCGAAGCCCAGCACTGCTGCTCGTCCGGTCGTTGGCTCAAGCAGACCCAGCAGTAGACGAATCATGGTCGTCTTCCCCGCGCCATTGGGCCCGAGGAAGCCGAAGATCATGCCGGCCGGCACATCGAAGCTGAAGTCGTCCACGGCGCGCACGCCCCCGAAATGCCTTGTGAGGTTCTCCGTTCGAATGGCTATGTGACCCACGTCAATCCTCCTCTCAGCACGCGACCTACTTGGGCATACTGTCCACGACTCGCTTGAGACTGTCCCGATAGTCACTAAAAGCCGCCCGCCCTTGCTCCGTCAGACGGCAGACGGTCTGTGGTACCCTCCCACGGAAGGTCTTCTCGATCGTGATGTAGCCGGCCTCTTCGAGGCGAAGCAGATGGGCCGAGAGGTTTCCGCCGGTCAGGCCAGTCTCGCGGCGCAGGTAGACGAAGTCGGCGCTGCCGACGACGTTGAGAATGGCGAGGATGATCAGACGGGCCGGCTCGTGAACGACGCGATCGACCTTGGCGATGCTACGGAGGTTGTCATCCATATCTCAGCTCTCCGTCCAGCGCCGTGTGTTGCGCAGGTAGGACCAGAGAGCGAATCCACCCGAGGCAATCAGTACAACCTGCCGCAATCTCGGTGAGCCCGTCTTCGTACCAGTAGCGGCGGGTGCGTTGCTGTACTCTGTCGATCTCGTCGCGGCTCATAGGATGCCCTCCGGTTGATGACAATAGACTGGTCTATTTGACAGACTAGTCTATGTGCAGTGTATCGTACTCGTCTGCGCGGGTCAACGGTCAGTATGCACTCGTTCTCTTTTCGAGTGATGATCTCGTCCAGACCCCTGGTTGGCTACACATGGCATCTTGGCGAATGAGCATGATAGCGTTCTTCTTAAAGCTCCTATGCTCGGGTGTCATTCGGAGGAGCGGGGCACACGAACAGCCGTGCTGATCTGCTTGACCTGTGGTCATGGACCCTGTGCCTCCAGAAGCGCCATTCGACCATACGCCCACGCGCCTATTGCCCCGCTCCCCAGAATGACATACAGGAGTGGGAGCCAAAAGACGAGCGCTGGATAATCTCGCGTCGGCAGCCGCGATGGCACCGGAGCATGCAGGGCGAAGTCATCAGCCTGGAAGGTATCAGAGGGACGTTGGGGAGAATGCGATGTGGCGCACGACGATCCTCGGGCGGCTCCACTGTGGCACGGGGAACCGGGATCTCTTCTGCAATTCCCAAGAGAAACCGTTGACACAATAGCCTGATGGTTGTATAATGCAACCATACGCTAATACAATCTACGGGAGATCGTGACCAAATATGAATCCGGACGACGTAGGCGCTTTCGCTGTTAGGCTGCAACGCCTGATGTACAAGCTGATCAAGACCTATGAGCAGTGCGACGAGATGTGTCTGGCGCAGTTCGGGGTCACCTCCGCCCAGGGCTACACGTTGCTAGCCTTACCCGACGACGCGGACGTGAGCATGAACGAGCTGAGCGAGTCCATGGGGGTCGCGAACAGCACCATGACCCGCATGGTAGACCAATTGGTCCGCAAGGAGTTGGTCTACCGTAGGCATGACGAGGAGGACCGTCGCGTGGTGCGTGTAGAGCTCACCGCTCAAGGACTGGAGGTACGGCAGACGCTCGCGAAGGCGCAGCAAGAGTTCCTACAAGAGGGCTTGCGAGAGATCCCGGCACAGGAGCATGCTGCCATCCTACAGGCGTTCGAGACCCTTACCAAATCCTTTGCGAAATGCTTAGAAGTCTGCGGCAGTAACTGAGGCAGGGATCTTGTCCCTATGGGTCCCAGCCTTCTTTTTGCCCGATGCTTCGTATCTACAAATGCTGTAGCTACGAATCACCTGTCTTGTAGTTCTGAAACAGGTGCTGGTGGCAAAAGCTGTCAGCTGACTCGGGGGGACTGTTGCCGAACTCGCCTTTATTTAGCAGACATACTATAATGGGGACGTAAGTTCGAGTGGGAATGGAGTGAGCGATGCTCGGCAGGAAAGTCCCCACGGCAAAGCTGTTTTAC
>SCTZ01000217.1 GCA_004297765.1 Chloroflexota bacterium
AAGACCAAGCTGGTCGGGACCGCCTCCGTGGTGAGCGCGCTGTCCGAGCTTCTGCCGCCCCACCGCCAGAAGCTGCTCCCGTTCAACCAGCGTGCTCTCGACAGAGGATCCGAGTTCATCAAGGGGTAGGCAGCCGGAGCACAATGAAGTAAGCCTCGCGCCAGGGGAGCTGCCCCGAGAAGCGAAAAGATGGAACCTGGGTCAGATGGACTTTGTTCGATCGACATCGACAATCGCGAGGAGTGGCTGAAGGGACAGGATAACGACGAAGGGCGATACCACTGGGAGAAGTGGCAGTCATTCGTGTCTGAGTGGAAAATGTACTATACCGAACATACCGACGCCTGAGCAGACGCTTTGTTTTCCTGGCACGAGTGACAGTCGATACGCATGTAACTCAGACTGGGAGCATGGGCATAGCCTCATGCTCCCAGTCTCGTGTTGGTCTACACTTTCTCGATGAGGGCCGCGATGCCCATGCCGCCGCCGCAGCAGAGGGTCTCTATGGCGTATTTGGCATTGCGGCGCTGCATCTCATGCAGCAGGGTGGCCATGATGCGCACCCCGGTGCAGCCGATCGGGTGGCCTAGAGAGATGCCAGAGCCGTTCACGTTGACTTTGCTGTAGTCGGTGATGCCCAACTGCTTCAGGACGCCCAGGGCCTGGGCCGCGAAGGCCTCGTTTAGCTCGATCAGGTCGATCTGATCCAGCGTCAGCCCGGATCGCTTGAGCAGTTTCTGGACGGCTTCCACCGGCCCCAGCCCCATGATGGTCGGGTCGATTCCGGTGACCGTGTGGCCGCGCAAGTAGGCTAGCGGCTTGATCCCCAGCTCTTCGGCTTTTTCGGCTGAGAGAATCAGACAGGCCGCGGCGCCGTCGTTCATGCCCGAGGCATTGCCAGCCGTGACTGTGCCTCCCAGAATGGGCTTCAGCTTGGCCAGATTTTCCAGTGTGGCATCCCGCCGGGGATGCTCGTCCGTGTCGACGATGGTCTCCTTGCCTTTGGGACCGCGCACCTTTACCGGTACGATCTCGTCCTTGAACTTGCTCGCGTCCATGGCCGCGATGCACTTGGCGTGGCTCAGCACGGCGAACTCGTCCTGCTCCTCGCGCGAGATGTTCAGCAGCTTAGCCACGTTCTCGGCCGTGTAGATCATGTTCGGCACGTGACCGAAGCGCTCGGTGGAGACGCGCTCGACCGAGCGATCCCAGCGATCGTAGAAGGTCTGGTGACCCAGCTTGGAGCCCCAGCGTGAGCCGGTGACGTAGTACTCGATGTTGCTCATGCTCTCCACGCCGCCCGCGATCATCACATCGGTTGCGCACGAGAGGACCTCCAGACCGGCCGTGATGATGGCCTGGAGTCCGGAGCCACACTGTCGTTCCACGGTCAGGGATGGGATCTCTACCGGGAGGCCGGCTTCGAGCACCCCGATGCGCCCGATGTTGGGATTTTCCCCGTTGGCCGCGGACTGTCCCATGACGACGCCGTCGATGCCGGCGGGGTCGATGCCCGAGCGGCGAATGACCTCGCTGATCACGAGGACTGACAGCTCATTGACCTGAACATCACGCAAAGCTCCGCCAAACTTCCCCACCGGGGTGCGAACTGGCGAGGCTATCACCACTTCACGCATTCTCGATCTCCTTATTGTCTGACCTAGACGCTTGCTGCGATTAGACTAATTTAGCAACCAGCCTGGCCCACGTAGTGGCGGACGGCTCTGTCCGCCAGGGGGGTGGGGCAGGGTAGGTGGTACCGGGCATCTATCGTCTGTTCGCAAATGCACATGCACCATCGGTCGACTTGTATACTGCCCAGAGTACGAGCGTCTATGATTGCACCAGGGAGGTCCCCCGCCCCCCCTGGCGGACAGAGCCGTCCGCCACTACGCCTGCTTACTTCCTTGACTGGCCTTTGCGTCGATCGCTCTAATGGTTAAGCATAGTGGCTCGGCAGACCTACTGCCCGCGCAGATGCCAGCTCCCATCCTGGATCCCGGCCAGACGCTTGGCCAGGGCTTTCTTGCCTTCCAGGTTGGCCTGGCGATACAGCACTACACGCTCGGCCTGCGGCGAGCCTGCTCCGTGCATAGACTCCACCAGGGCCGTCCCGGCCGTCATGTTCTCAACCAACCGCGCGATTCGGATACGCAGCTCCGCCGTGCAGGCCGCGCTGGCGCCGAAGTACTTCTCCACCCACTTGCCGATCTCCGGGTGCCGCAAGTCCTGCTCGGAGGGCAGCGTGGCGATCACGCCCCCCGCGATGTCGTGGGCCAGGCGGTAGATCTCGTAGATGAAGCGGGTGGTGTTCAACTTGACCGTGTTGGCTAGCATGGGGTCCGGTAGACAAACGTTCGAGGCCAGCAGCGTGCCCTCGGCAGAGCAGGCGATCGATCCGCTATACAGCGACTCGGAGAGGTGCACCATCTCGACCAGCTTGTCACGCACGTGGGCCGCGTTGGCCACCCCGTTGTACTCGGCCAGCGTGGCGGAGGCCCCCACGATGACGTCGGAGACGCCGGCTTTGCAGCCGCCGTAGTTCTGGCGATGGTAGCAAGTGAAGCGCTCTACCAGCGAGCCGGCGAACTCGTACTCGCCGCACATGAAGACCCGCTCCCACGGCACGAAGACGTCGTCGAAGACGACGGTGGCCTCGCCACCCACGATGCCGTAGCGGGCATTGCCCTGATCGATCTCCCCGTGCTCCAGACGCCGACCGTCGTTGCTCTGGCGACCGAAGATCAGGATGACGCCCTCAGCGTCGACGGGAACAGCGCAGGCAACGGCGTAGTCGGCGTCTTCGGGGCGCAGGGCAGAAGTTGGCATGACCAGGATCTGGTGGGAGTTGACGGCCCCGGTCTGGTGGATCTTGGCGCCTCGAATGACGATGCCGTCGGGGCGGCGCTCCACCACGTGGACGTATTGATCGGGATCGGGCTGCTTGCTCGGAGAGAGGCTGCGATCGCCCTTGGGGTCGGTCATAGCGCCGTCGATCATGAAATCGGTCTCCTGGATGTAGCGCAGGAAATCCAGGAAGCGCTGGTGGTACTCGGTGTTGTGCTTCTGGTCGATGTCGTAGGTCACGCTGTGCAGGGCGTTGAGACCGTCGAAGCCGACGCAGCGCTGAAAGCAGGTGCCGGTGTGCTGACCCAGGAGGCGCAGCAGCTTGACCTTGGTGACAAGGTCGGCGGTGTTCTGGTGGATGTAGGTGAAGCGGCTGATGCGCTTGCCGGTCAGGGGAGAGATGGCGCTGCCCAGCTCGGAGAGACCGGGCAGATGAGCGGCCTCATAGGTCATGGCCGCGGCGTTGACGTGCGGACGCATGAGCGGGGAATCCACCACGCTCTCGATGCGCTCGCCGAGGGCGTAGACGCGTGGCTTCAGTTGACGCAGGCTCTCGACATACTCCTCACCCGTCATGAGTGGCATATGATTCCCTCCTTGTCGACATATCATTGGTCGCTGGAACGCTGGTCTAGCGTCTGGCTAGCGCAGTCCCAGTTTGTCCATCCAGGCCAGCACAGCCTCCTGGAGGAGCTCCTCAGCCCCGACATAGTAATGTTCGCCCTTGGGAAGAACGACTAGGTCGCGCGGCTCGGCCTTCTCCATCATATCAAATAAGACGCTGGCACGCTGCCTAAATGCCTTGAAGTCGCCTTCGCAGACTGTGATCAAGGTCGGAGTGCAGAGCTGACCGATGTACTTGGTCGAATCGTGCGATGCATCACTGAGACCCCAGAGTGAGAGGAACACTCGGGCGGTGAAGACGACGGGCACAGGCCCCTCGTGGCGGGCCACGACGAACCGCTCGCCCTGCCCGGACTCTACCAGGTGCTTGGCCTCCGCGAGCACGCCATCGCTCGAATCGCCGACGTAATGTTTGGCGACCTGACCCATCGGGAGACCGGGACTGCAAGCGATCAACGTTCGGACCATGGGGTCTGGCTCGAAGACCTGCGAGTAAATCGCCTTTTGTGCGCCAAAGCTATGGCCGAGGATGACCAACTGGCTGTATCCACGCTTCTTGAGGAGGGCCAGACCCGCGGCGATGTCGTGGGTGCAATCCTCGAACCGCTCCCGCATCATCCCGATGGAGGGCTCGCGATCCGCGACGGTGCCATAGTCGTGGCCGCGGGTGTTGAGGGAGAGACAAGCAATGCCGGCTGCGGCGAGCGCAGTCGGGAGAAAGCGACCAAGGACCGTGTAGAAGTTGCCCCATGAGCCGTGGAGGACCAGCGCGGCGGTCGTGGTAGGCATGGTCGGCTCAAAGAAGGCGCCATGGAGGAGGACATCGTCTCGAGTACGGGTGGAAACGAGTTCGGCCAGGGGAGGCATTGAGTCCAGTTCCTTCCCGCGGGGTTAACGTCTTACGTAAGGAGTACGCCCGCTATTATAACATGATCAGGTTGGGTGTCAATCAGTGCAGACCCAGCTTATCGAGCCAGGCGAGAACGGCATCCTGGAGTGGCTCCTCTACCCCCAGGTAGTCATGGTCACCCTTCGGAAGGATGACGAGCTCTCGGGGCTCGGCCTTCTCGGCCAGTTGAAACAGAGCCTTGGTCCGTTCCCGATGTGGTTGATCACGATCGCCGACAACGAAAAGCGTCGGCGCGCGAAGTTGAGCGATCCACTTTCGGCTCTCCGCGGCCGTATCGGGCCCCCAGATAGAAAGAAACGTTCGGGCCGTGGCGACCACGGGGATAGGTCCTTCGTGGCGCGGAATCACGAATCGCTCGCCCTGTCCGGACTCGACAAGGCGAGTGGTTTCCTGGACGACCTCGTCGTACGGTACATCGATGAAGTGTTTGGCGGACTCGCTCATCACCGTGGCCGTGCTGCACAGGATCAGCGTGCGAACCAAAGGATCCGGTTCCATGACATGCGTGTAGATGGTTTTTGACGCGCCGAAGCTGTGTGCGATGATGATCAGTTGCTTGTACCCACGCTCTTTCAGGAAAGCGAGACCAGCGGCGATGTCTTTCGGGCAATCCTCGAACTGCTCTCGCATCAGACCAATGCAGGGTTCGCGGTCGGCTACGGTGCCGTAGTCGTGGCCACGCGTGTTCAGAGACAGACAGGTGATGCCAGTCGTGGCGAGCGCCGCTGGGAGGAAGCGCCCTAGCCCCATATAGAAATTGCCCCAGCCGCCGTGAACAAGCAGCGCCGCGGTTGTCGCCGGTACGGTCGGTTCATAGAGGGCGCCATGGAGGAGGACGTCGTCGCGCGTACGGGTCGAAACGAGCTCGGCTAGGGTAGGCATTGGATATAGCACCTTTCCGTAGGGTTGACGTCTTACGTAAAGGGTCCGGCTACCATTATAGCAGGGTCAGGGCGAGTGTCAATCGCCTTGTCGTGGGTTGGGTTCTCCATCCTCTCGCCCTTTCGCACAAGGGAGGGCGAGGGTGTGGGGTCGCCGACCGACGCCGATAGACCAGCGACGGGAACCAAGGCTGAAGGGCTGGTCAGATCCCAACCGGGAAACCTGTGGGATGGGCAATGGACGGGGGAACCCTCACCCTAACCCTCTCCCTTTTGCGAAAGGGCGAGGGGATGCGTGTATCCTCTTTACCTTCGCGAGGGCGAGGGGATGCGTGCATCCTCTCTACCTTCGCGAGGGCGGGGGGATGCACGCATACTCCTGCAAACGACACCCCTTCGGGAGGCGACGCTTGCGCCAACAGGAACGTACTGGGCGTCCTCGCCCGGACCGGCATGGGATCGAGCGAGGGTATCCTTATTACCGAGGCAGACGCGCCTCCTTTGGGCGTCATGACTGTATCGGACGTACGAGGGATGGGGCTGCGATGCGCGCTATGCCCCTTACCGTCCCTTCCACTCTGCCTTGCGTTTCTCGAGGAAGGCGCTGGTTCCCTCGACCCGGTCTTCGGTGGTGGCGGCGATGCCCCAGTAGGCGCTCTCGATTTCCACCCCGCGGTCGAGGTCGGTCTCCATGCCCTCGTTGATGGCCTTCTTGGTCAGGGCCATGGCTATGGGCGCTTTGGAGGCGATCGTGCGTGCCAGGGTCAGAGCGGTATCCATCAGCTCGGCCGCGGGGACGACCTGGTCCACCATCCCGATGCGCAGAGCTTCGTCGGCCGTGATATGGTCGCCGGTGAACATCATGCGCTTGGCTATGGATTTGCCCACAAGCCGAGGCAGGCGCTGCGTGCCGCCCATGCCGGGGAAGATGCCCAGGTTGATCTCCGGCAGTCCCAGCCGGGCCGTGTCGGCGGCGATCCGGATGTCCCCGGCCAGCGCGAACTCGGTTCCGCCGCCGAGAGCGAAGCCGTTGATGGCCATGATAACGGGCTTGGGAAGGCTCTCGATCTTCTTGAGGAGCTGGTGGCCCAGGCTGACTTTGCGGAGTCCGTCCATGGAGTTCTTCAACGCGCGGAGCTCGTTGATATCGGCGCCGGCGATGAAGGCTCTGTCGCCAGCGCCGGTAACGACGACGGCTCGCACGTTGGCATCGGCCGCGAACTCGTCAAAGGCCGCGGTCAGCTCCAGGACCGTGGCATCGTTGAAAGCGTTGAGGACCTTGGGACGGTTGATCTTGAGGATGGCCACGTTGCCGTCGCGCTCGACCAGGATGTTCTCGTAAGTCATCGCTTCTCCTTGATCGTGTGATTGGGTGGCGTATTGTCGATGCGACGAGCGCGGCCTGCCGGACGCCGCGTAGCACAGCCCGCCTGATAGCAATCCTTCGGCGGCAGGCGGCCCACGTTTTCACGCATCGGGGCGCCACCCTGTTCCCTTCTTACCACATTCGGTACCCCGTTGTCGAGACCTTCCAACGTCATGCGGTGGGTTTTTCTTGAAAACTCTGCTATTGCTGTGTCACCCATGACCTGACAGACGAAAGATGACTGATCGGTCCGATCGATGGGACAAGACAGATGCGCACCAGTTCAGTAGACACACAATACTACCACCTTGCTGGCAAAATAGTTTATGATCATGGTCGACGACTGGTAGTCGACCATACTGAAGCGAGGAATTGCCGCATGACCATGGCCCTTGAAGGAATCAAGGTTCTCGATCTGTCTCGGCTGCTACCTGGACCGTTTTGTACCATGTTGCTGGCGGATCTGGGGGCAACCATTGTGAGGGTGGAAGACCCCAACGGTGACTTCTCCGGTCCCGCGGAAAAGCGTCGCGACGGCTTCGCGGCGGGCTTCGCCAATCTTGACCGCAACAAGCAGAGCATCTGCCTGAACCTGAAAGAACCGGCCGGCAAGGAGATACTCCTGAAGCTAGCTCGTGACTTCGACGTGCTGCTAGAGGGCTTTCGCCCGGGTGTGATGGATCGCCTCGGTCTTGGCTACAGCCATCTCAGCGCGATCAACCCACGCCTTGTCTACTGCTCACTGAGTGGGTATGGGCAAGACGGCCCGTACCGGCTCAAGGTGGGACATGACATAAACTATCTATCCATCGCGGGCGCCCTTGGCATGACGGGGCCCTACGGAGGTCCGCCCGTTATGCCGGCTGTGCAAGTCGCCGACGTGGGCGGGGGAGCACTCATGGCCGCCACCGGCATCCTGACCGCGCTCCTGGCACGCCAGCGCACCGGAAAGGGCCAGTTCGTCGACATCGCTATGGCAGATGGGGTCGCGGCCTGGATGTTCAGCTACTACGGCAGTTACCTGATGGCTAACTCGGCCCTGAGGCGTGGCGAGGGACAACTGAGCGGGGGTATGGCTTACTACCAGATCTATCGCACCAAAGACGATAAGTACCTCAGCCTGGGCGCCGTTGAGGCCAAGTTCTGGTCCAACTTCTGCCAGATCATCGGCAAGCCCGAGTTGGCGGACGATCATGCCGCCCCGCCTGCACGTCAACGAGAGATGATGCAGATCGTCGGTGACGTCATTGCCACCCGCACGCGCGGGGAGTGGGTCGAGCTGTTTGGTGGCAGAGAGGTCTGCGTGGAGCCCGTGTACGATATCGAGGAGGCCGTCGCAGATCCGCAGCTCCTGCACCGCCAGATGATCGTCGAGACCGATCTGCCGGGGGAAGGGAAGGTGAAGCAGGGCGGCATTCCGATCAAGCTGTCTGATACTCCCGGCTCGATCCGCACCCCCGCCGTCGTGGCGGGATATCACACCGCGGCCGTGCTACGGCAACTGGGGTACACCGAGACCGAGATCGAGGAGTTGGCGCGAGCGGGGGTCATCAATCGTCCACGAGGTCAGAAAACCTAGCACAGAAAACCTAGCATAAGAGGTGAAACGCATGAGCCAACCCGTTCTGCGCGTAGGTATCGTCGGCGCCAATTATGGTCGGATGCAGCACATCCCGGCCTACCGGGCCCTGCCCGAGATCGACCTTGTAGCTATCTGCACGGCGCACCGGGAGACCGCCGAGAAGGCCGCGGCCAGGCACGACATTCCGCGGGCTTTCGCGGGGTACGAGGAGTTGGCCGCGTCTCCTGACGTGGACCTGATCGACGTGGTGACCCGTCCGAGTCTGCATTACCCTATGTCCATGGCGGCGCTCCTGGCTGGCAAGCATGTACTATGCGAGGCGCCGCTGGCCCTGGACACGCGCCAGGGGGACGAGATGGTCCGGGCATCGCGGCGACTCGTGGCAGTGGTCAACATGCAGTCGCGCTATGCGCCCGGTTTGGAGTATCTGCGGCAACTCGTGGCGGACGGCTACCTGGGGCGTGTTGAGGCGATTCGCGCCACAGCGTTCCAGTCCTCCTTTGCCCAACCGGAGAAGATGCTGTCTTACGCCTGGGGTGCCGATCGGGAGCACGGCGCCAGCGCGCTGCGCGTCTACGGTCTGCACACGGCCGACATCGTGCGCTGGTGCTTCGGAGAGATCAGCGCGGTCTGTGGCACAGCTGTGACCCAGCGCAGCGCGTGGGAGCTGCCGGGTGGTCCGGTTTCCGTCACCAGCCAGGACAACGCGGCCTTCGTCTTTCGCCTGACCAATGGCGCGATCGGCACGCTGCAGAGCTGCTGGAACGCCTGGCATGG
Source organism: Chloroflexota bacterium (assembly GCA_004297765.1). Classification (GTDB taxonomy): domain Bacteria; phylum Chloroflexota; class Dehalococcoidia; order FW602-bin16; family FW602-bin16; genus FW602-bin16. The sequence goes on from SCTZ01000217.1 coordinate 8,988, forward strand.
GGACGGCTGGCGGCTGGAAGCCTACGGGAGCGAAGGGCGGCTGGTGGCCGCAACGGTGGGACACACCCCACACGAGCCGGTGCGTTTGGCCGGCGCGCGCCGGGAAGACCAGGCGCTGCGCGAGCTTAACCCGCCGGCTGAGCTGTTCGATGTTCCCGAGGTCCCCGCGGACGCGCCATACTATGCCTTCGCGCGATTTGTCCGCCGGCTGACCCGGTCCATCGCGGACGGCACCCCGATCGGTCCCACCTTCGCCGATGGACTGCGTATGCTGCAGCTAGCCGCCGCGGTCGAAGAATCCCACGAGAGCGGTCGCTGGTGCACGCTGGCAGAAGGCGACGCGAAAGACCCTGAGGGAGATTGCTAGAGCACAGTGCCGATGCGAGTTCTGCAATTACTTGACGACGAAGAGTAGCAGGACGACAGCCATGAGTATGACGGACAGCGTGAGTGTAGGAACACCCAGCCGGTGCGGAACGAGGTCAAGAAGTGCCAGCGCCAGCGCTAGCACAATCAAAATCAGGGCGATACTCATGTTCATACCTCCTCGGTTGGGTGGGAGCTTTTGCCACGCGTGCCCTTGGCAGTTGCGAAAGCAAGGTTTGTGCCAGGGCATCGAGAGCTGTAACTACTAATCATGCTTGGGGTTGGTGGTGCACTCGTGGAGCAGATCCAGGGGTTTGTATCGCGGCAAGCAAGAGTAGCTGGGGCGGGAAGCGACACGGAGCCTGACGCCGGAGGAGGAGCAGCGGGCGCTACGCCTGATGGAGTCCCAGAACTGGCGACAGTGTACGTTCACGAGCGGCATGAGGCATTGGACAGAGCCACGGAGAGTTATGGTGGAGGCGGGCTACCCTTCCATCAAACAGCGGGATGATCTGCCGGGGACGATTGCGTGACTGGCACCAGGGCGGTGTGGGGCACGATTACCCCACACCGCCGGTGTACTATCGGGGGCTCAAGATATCGAGTTCCCCTTAGCACTACAACCGTACTTTGTCATTCTGAGCGCCGCAGCGCGAAGAATCCGTACCTCCGGGGGCGAGGGGCGCGGATTCTTCGGCGTGCGCGCCTCAGAATGACCGACAGAGGCGGTGCTCAAGATGAGAAGTTCG
>SCTZ01000218.1 GCA_004297765.1 Chloroflexota bacterium
CTGAGGCGCGCACCCTTCGGCTCGGCTCAGGGCAGGCGCCGAAGAATCCGCGCCCCTCGCCCCCGGAGGTACGGATTCTTCGCGCTGCGGCGCTCAGAATGACAAAGTACGGTTGTAGTATTAGTCAGGCATATCAGGAGGGGACGGTATCTCCTCGGGCTCCTCGATCTCAGAGGAGGGCGCTGCCGTTGGGATGAAGGGCTCGGGACGTTCCTCGCGCTTGCGTCGGCGCGGGGGGATGTTCTTGATGGCCTGGCGCAGGGCGCTGAGGGTCTTTTGACTCTCGCCCGAATCGGCGTGCGCTAGAATGGCCTGCACTCCTGCGTCGCGCAGCAATCCGAGCTCAACTGCACTGAGCTCGCCCTCCACGCGTAGCATGATCGGCCGGCGCGTCAGCAGGGCCAGTCGCTGATAGGACATCAAGCACTGGATGGTCAGTCCGACCTGCCGATTGAGACCGTCGCCGATGACCAGGGCATCCACGGGCAACTGCTCCAGAGTCCGGAGTAGGAAGTCGTCGGTATCCAGTGGGACCTCAAGCAGCAGACCCATGGACTGCAGGTCCAGCGCTCGGGCCGCGCTGTCCAGTCCGACCGTGACGTAATCATAGCCATGCTCGCCCAGGGTTGTCCACATGTCGGGCGTGACAGCGGCCAGAGCCAGTCCGACGGGAAGCTCGGTCTCCTTGACGGCCGCCTCCAGCGCGGAGAGGTTCGAGGGTGAGCTCGCCTGCAAGTAGATGGCGTCCGCGCCCGCCTCTTTGGCGGCGCGTGCGTCGGACAGACTCGTTAGCTCGGCTATCAGCACAACGGGAGCGGATACCGCTCCCTCGGCGGCGATGGCTCCGAAGCCCATGCGCCGTGGAGCCGCGTGGGAGGTCTTGCGCAGCTTCTCGATTAGCTTGCTCATAGTTGTCACATCCTGAAGAATCGGTCTCCCTGGCCTACCAGGGAACGGGGCTCGATGATTACCTTTCTCTCGGGGTCCAGTACGGTGCAGCCGAGGCGATACGCCTCGATGCCGTGCTGTTGGGCCAGGCTCATGATGGTCGGCGCATCGCCCGGACTCACGACCAGGCAGAAGCCGATGCCCATATTGTAAACGCGGAACATCTCCTCGTCGGGCAACTGCCCGAGGCGCTGGATCAGAGAGAAGATGGGCTGGGGCTCGGGCAGATGCTCGATAATGAAGCCAGCCTCTTTCTCGGTGCGCACGAGGTTCAAGAAGCCATCGCCGGTGATGTGCGCCAGCGCCTTGACACGGGCGCCGCTGCGCAGCATGTCGAGGGCGGCCGCCACATAGATGCGGGTTGGCTCCAATAGCTCTTCGCCCAATTTGCGGCCCAGCTCGGTGACGTAGTCGTCCACTTTGTAGGAATGTTGGGTGAAGAACACCTGCCGCGCCAGCGTCATGCCGTTGCTGTGGATGCCGCTGCTGCGCAGTCCGATCAGCTCGTCGCCTGCCTCGATGTCCTGTCCGATGATGATCTTGTCCAGCGGCACGGTTCCGACGGCCATGGCGGCCAGGTCGAAGCCGGAGCCGGGGCGCACGCCCCGGATCATCTCTTTGACCTGTGCGATCTCGCCGCCCGGGATAGTCACGCGCGCCTGGCGCGCGCCCTCGTACAGCCCGGCCGCGATCCGCTCCAGCAGATCGACGCGCGCCTCCTCGACGGCCACGTAGTCCACCAGGGAGATGGGCTCGGCTCCCACGCACAGGAGATCGTTGACGTTCATGGCCACGCAATCGATCCCCACGGTGTCGTATTTCTCCATCATCTCGGCGATCAGAATCTTGGTGCCGACGCCGTCGGCCGTGATGGCCAACCCCTGACCACCGCCCAGATCTATGACGTTGGCAAAGTACTTGATGGGCAGCTTAACCGCGCCCACTCCCTGCCGCAGCTGAAAGCTCCGTGTGATCCAGGATAGCAGAGCCTTGAGGGATTTCTCCGCTCCGGCGGCGCTGACGCCTGCCTCAGCATAACGATCGGCATTTTGATCGGTCATATTCTTGGCCTCCACCAGGGAACAGACGCGCGGAATCGCGTCTGCCTAACAGGTGGATTATAGCGTACGGCAGATGGCGCGTTCAACTCCGTGGCAGACAGAAGGTGCAGGTCGCGCCTTTTCCGACCTCTGACGCCATCCAGATCTGCCCGCCGTGCGCATCGATCAGCCCTTTGGTGATGTAGAGTCCCAGACCCAGCCCAGTCGCCGCGCGCGGCCGACCTGCACGGTAGTACCTCTCGAAGAGGCGCTCCAGCTCCTCGGGGCTAATACCCTGTCCCTGGTTGCTGACGGAGCAGCACACCTGTCCCTCTTGGGCCCAAACGCGGACGATGATCTCGGTTGTCGGGTAGCCGTACTTGGCGGCATTGCTGAGCAGATTCCCGAGTACCTGCTCGATCCGCCTCGGATCAGCTTGAGTGATGAGGCCGGCGACAGTCTCCGTTACCAGGACCGGGTGTCCCCTGGTCACCTCCGCCAGCCGCTCGACGACATCGGGCACCAGCCGCCCCAGGTCGACGGGCTCCTTTTCCAGTTGCAGGCGATTGGTCTCTATGCGTGAGGCGTCCAGGAGGTCGCCGATCATCGCGTCCAGTCGCCTGGCGCTGGAGCGGAGGTGCTCGACAGCTTTCTGCTCACGGTCTAGCTCGGAACGACCGCCGAGCGACCTTCCCAGCAGTTCCGACCACCCCACGATGGCCATCAGCGGGGTGCGCAGGTCGTGGGCCACCATCGAGATGAACTCCTCTCGCAGACGGTCAAACTCCGCGCGCTCGTGGGCCATCCTCTCCATTTGCTCGACCGTTCGATTGAAGGATTGACCCAACGCCTCTACTTCGTCGCTGGTGCGCAAGGTGACACGTCGCCCGAGTAGCCCAGCCTGGACATCTGAGAAGGCAGTAGCCAGCTCTCGGATGGGACTCGTGAGGACTCCCGAGACCATGATGGCCAGTACGAGGGCAAAACCCAGCGTTGGCAGGTACCATATCAGGTGCTCCCGCAGGGACTCCCACACGGGAGCCATCAGTCTTTCGTTGGATTCGGAGACGCCGGCGACCCAGCCGTAGCGAGCGCTGCGGACGGCGGCGACCGCCCGGATATCGCCCAGGAACGGACTGCGAACTTCGGCCATCCGGACTAGCTCGCCCCGTAGCGCGTTCGCGAATGGGGCCCACTCGGCGATCTTGCGCTCCTCCCAGGTTAGGTCCGTCCGACCGCTGTGCAGACCCACGCGCCCGGTTGGGTCTGCCAGGAAGACGTCTCGCGGAGGCTGCAGACCGACGTGCGCAATCTTTCCGGTCAGCTCGTCGAATGTGAGACCGGTCAGCATGGCGCCGACGATCTGGTCCTCCGGGTTCTTGATCGGAACACCAACCAGTACTATTGGCTGCTCCGTAGGGTTATGCATTCGGACCTCTGAGACGGACGGCTGACCGGTTTGCACGATCGACTGGAAGTACGGCTGATCGGTCACGGTTGGCACGCTCTCGCCCTCTTCAGCGAAAGCCGCCGCGACATTCACGCCGCTACGGTCGTAGACTAGCAGGGAGTAGTACTGGGGATTCTGGCTTAGCAGATGAGCAAGCGATGCGGTAATGGCCGTGCGATCCAGCCTCTGGAAGGTAGGCATCTTAGCGAGCGCCGCTGCCATGCTAGTGGCTCCGTCGAAGGCTTCATCTGCCACCAGGGCCATCGCGCGAGCGGCTTGTAGCTGATCGTCCAGCTCGTTCTGAATGTGACGCCGTGCGTCCTGCTGAAAATCATACGCGACCAGGCCCGCCACGGGCAGCAGGATCGCGAATGCGAAAATGATGAGCTTGGCTCGTAGGCCTGTGAACGGAAGGTGGAATGGCATGTTGCTTCTCTTGCCGCGGTCACTGTCTTTGCCGGGTCACATGACGATGTCGCTTCGAGCGGTTTGGTGGCTCTGAGAAAGCGTGTGACATGGGCTATTCGGCCCGGAGCCTCCTTCCGTCATTCCCGCGAAAGCGGGAATGACGGGTCTGGGAAGCTTCTCACGCACTTTCTGAGTCCGGCCTGATCCGCGGACTATCGGCGGTTGTGTGGACTGTCACATTCAACCATAATGCGAAGATGACAGGCTGTCAATAGCTTGCGGGGGTCTTTGGGGTGGTCTAGGGCAAATGTTAATTATTTGTTAACGTGACATAAAGTATGCGGAGGGAAGAATGACTCAGCATGAGATCACTGGAAATGCGCCGGACCGGGCTGTGCTCTGGGATCTGGATGGCGTGATCGTCGATACGGCTCCCCTGCACCTATGGTCCTGGCAGAAGGCGTTTGGGGAGATCGGCGTTCCCTTCAGCGAGTCCGACTTCAAGCGTGGCTTCGGTCAGCGTACGAGCGAGATCATCCGGCAAGTGCTTGGTCCCAACGTGGACCAGCGTCAATTGGATGCGCTGACCGAGCGAAAGGAGGCATACTTCCGATCGGTGGCGGCCGCGGGCGTCGACGCGCTCCCCGGAGCACGTGACCTGGTGATGGCTCTGCGCGCGGCCGGCTGGGCGCAGTCCATCGCCTCGTCCGCGCCCCTCGAGAACGTCGATCTGCTTCTCAACGCGCTGTCCATCCGGAACTACATGGAAGCCGTGGTGGCGGCCAGGGATGTGTCCGTGGGGAAGCCGGCCCCGGATGTCTTCCTGGTGGCCGCTGCTCGGGTGGGAGTCGAGCCGGCGCGATGCGTTGTGATCGAGGACGCCATCGCGGGCGTGGAGGCGGCCAAGGCGGCCGGGATGAAGTGCGTGGCCGTGACCAACACCCACTCGGCAGACCATCTGGCGCGGGCAGATCTGGTTGTCGATAGCCTGGAACAGTTAGCTGCGGAGGATTTTGCGCGGCTGCTATCGCAGCGGTAGTGCTGTGTTACTCGTGATCTGAGAGGCGAAAACGTGCGGATCGGACGGATCGGTCCGATCGGACTGATCGGTCGGATCTGGCGGACGCGCATCAGTTCATCAGTCACAGAACACTAGAGCGCTTCTCACAGACATCGACGGGCCCGGCTATCTTACGTAGTGGCGGACGGCTCTGTCCGCCAGGGGGGCGGGGGGCATCCCCAACGCTATAGTTGGCGCCTATCAAGTGGGTCGCGGAGCGGGGTTCGAGTGGGGAGAACGAGCGCATCTGCGCGCAGACGCCTGTCCCACCCCCGTGGCGGACAGAGCCGTCCGCCACTACGCGTGGACGGATAGCTGATCAAGCATGGTGAGAACTGCACTAGATCCTGGGGACTAGGCTCTGAGGGGCACACTATTTGCACAGCCATCAATGGCCTGGACTGAATCGAAAGCCATACACGGAGGCGATGGCTGATGCTAGGTGTATCTGCCTTTTGGGGGCACAGCCGGGGATTGTCGGTGCCGGATTTGGTGCACGAGGCTCTCTCGCTGGGGTTTGGTGGACTGGAGCTTGATGGCATTCGCGGGGAAGGTCTGCAGCAATTGCGGCGGTTCATTCACGACGGGGTCATCAAGGCGCCCAGCGTGCATGATCCCTGCTCGCTGGGTCCATTGTATGGCATTATCGAGCCACCTCAAGGTGATTGGCTGGCCTCCAGAGACGCGGACCGTCGACACCGGGCCGTCGAGTGTGGCAAGCGTTCTATCGAGCTTGCCGCGTCGCTAGGCGCCAATGCCGTTGTTATCCACTCCGGCAAGGTCAAGATACCGTCCTATCAGCATGAGCTGAACGAGCTTCTGCGGTCCGTAGGCCGCGACGCGCCGGAGTACCAGACGTTGATGCGGCGTGGGCAGGAGGAGCGAGACCTGGCCAAAGCGCCGCACATCGAGAACGTGCTGCGTAGTCTGGAGCAATTGGGATTGGTGGCTCGGGACCTGGGGATTCGTCTCGGCATCGAGACCCGCGTGGGCTATATCGAGGTCCCCGACCTGGCGGAGATGAAGCTCATCCTGGACCAGCTATCCTATCTCCCCCTCTACTACTGGCACGATGCCGGCCATGCCCAGATCATGGAGAACCTGGGCTTCGAGTCGCACGAGGAGTTCCTGCGCACGTTCTCGGATCGCCTGATTGGCATTCATCTGCACGACGCCGAATATGGCTTCGATCACATGGCGCCGGGAATGGGTAAGATCGATTTCGACCTGGTGGCCCGCTACGTGCCGCCCGATGCGATCAAGGTCATCGAGCCGTTCCACGCAGTGACCTACGACCAGATGAAGAGAGCCGTGGCCTACTTGCGGGAGCATGGGCTAGAATAGGGAACTTCACGGGGAGAAACCAAGAAGGGCACGCCGTTGACTGCGTGCCCTCCAGGGAACTGATGATTGGATTATCTAGCCGATCGTTAGCGCCGTTGCTCCCGATCGATCATCCCAGTGCTGCTTGGGTTAGCGATAGATCACAGCGTAGGTAGCATACGCACCGACGTAGGTCATGGCCAGACCAGCCAGCAGAGCGACCATGTACAGCACGGTGCTGGTAGTCATCCTGGCGGTCTCCGCATGTGCCGCGTAACCGATAATGCCGCCCTTCTTGGCCAGACCCACCACGCCGGTTGCCATCAGGAACAACCCCAGTCCGATCACGCCCCAGAACATCACAAACGCAATCGCAATTCCAATCGGGTTCATCTTCGTCCTCCTTGATTTGGTCCACTGGGTTTTTGTTCGTCTCTTCTTGCTTGCCTCTTCCTTACATCCTCATATTAACCGGGCGGAGCAGCAGTCCACATCGACCTATCGCTCCGAATCAGGCTCCAGAAAAGGCCTAGTCCAATGTTTCGAGCGAGGAGGTGGATGGGGATCTGCATAGGCCTTTGGTACAGTTCCAGGAGGTCCGGGCTGTATCGCACGATCCCCTGACCTGTGGGCCAGTACTTTTGATGCATGGGATCTGATCCATCTGTCATTACTGGCTCCGGTCGGTGGCCCATCGGCGTCAGGGGCTGAACCCTCACCCTGGCCCTCTCCCTTTCGCGAAAGGGAGAGGGAATCCGCCCACCTGCATTTCCGGCCCTTCGGCCTAGGGCTTATGCGTTCTCCGCGCGCCTCGTATCACGGCCAGCCCACCCGGGGCTGAAGCCGCCGGGCTGAGTCAACGAAGCCGGCTAGAAGCCGGCTGAGCACGGCACCCAGCCCCCTTCG
>SCTZ01000019.1 GCA_004297765.1 Chloroflexota bacterium
GCCGCAACGCAGGGGTTTCTAAACCATGACAAGAACAGCTAGACGTAGCACACTTGCCAATTGATGATAGAGATGTTGTTCCTCCCTGACAATCCGCCATATGACCGATGCCGCCTCTTGGCACATCGATCAAAAGGACGACCATTGAGCCATTCGTGAGCGAGCGGGAATCGTGAAGTAGTCAAGGCTAAGCATCTCGAGCAGCACGGCTTCGTAGCGGCAGATAAAGCGGCCGATCTACGGAGGAGATGGGCGTAAGTTGATAGCGTCGTCCGACGAGAGCAGCGAGCAGAGAGAAAGAAGAGACATCCTACCGCAATCGTGCTTTTGATCGACCTGGCAAGGATGAACATCGGCCTTATGGCGGATTGTCGAAGAAGGGGATTGTCCATATCATCTCTTAGAAGTTGCGCACGATGTTGCGCACGATCCCTGAAAGCCACCGCAACAGGCTACGGCGGCATATCGGGGGACGCCAATGAACAGTCATTTACCTAACTGAGGATGGATTCAATGCAAGAGGTGAAGGCTCGCGAGGCGGAAAAGGTGCTGATGAAGGGCACTGAGGCCATCGGAGCTGCCGCGCTGCTCGCCGGCTGTCGGTGCTACTTCGGGTATCCTATTACCCCACAAAACGAGGTGGGAGAGTATCTTTCGCAGGAACTGCCCAAGGTGGGTGGCGTTTTCGTTCAGGCAGAGAGTGAGACAGCGGCCGCCAATATGGTCTATGGAGCCGCTGGCGCCGGTCAGCGCGTGATGACTTCCACCGCCGGCCCTGGCTATACTCTTATGCTGGAGGGCATCTCTGCGCTGGCTGCCACCGAGTTGCCAGCGGTGATCCTACTGGTCATGCGTAAGGGACCCGGTGGTGGGGGCATCGATACCGCGCAGACGGACTACACGTCAGCCACACGGGGCGGCGGTCACGGTGGCTATCATACCCTGGTGTTCGCGCCGTGGTCGTGCCAGGAGCTTTTCGACCTGACACAACTTTCCTTCTACCTCGCGGATAAGTATCGTAACCCTGTTATCGTGCTCGCCGACGGCACACTGGCGCAGATGATGGAGTCGGTCGAGCCGCGACCATTGCACTTCCCAGAGCCGCTGCCCCCTAAGACCTGGGCTATCACCGGCCACGACAACCTGCGGCCGAAGAACGTCATCGTCGATGGCACTATGACGCGGGAGGCCGGCGAGGCCTTGCATGTCCATCTCCAGGCAAAGTATGCCCAAATGGCGCGCGAGGAGCAGCGCTACGAGGTACGGGCGCTGGACGACGCCGAAATCGTAGTCTTTGCCTTCGGCACGGTGGCACGCGTGGCCTGGACGGCTGCCCAGCGCGCCCGCCGCGAGGGCGTTCGGGTAGGCCTAGTGCGCCCGATCAGCGTCTACCCCTTCCCATACGATGTGGTGGAGGCGGCAGCAGGCGGCCGCAAGGTATTTGTCGCCGAAGGCAACATGGGGCAGATGCTGGAGGACGTGCGGTTGGCGGTTGGGCGGAAGGCGGAGATCGGGTTCGTCGGCCAACCCGCCGAGTTGATGTCGCCCACGCGAATCTATGAAGGCATCATGCGCCTCGCGGAGGGGAGATAGTCGATGACCACTGAGCATCAGCTTGATGGCATGGAGCGCATCTTCACGCGGCCAAAATCACTGGAGGAGCGGCGCTTCCACTTCTGTCCCGGGTGTGGCCACAGTCTCAGTCATCGGCTGGTCACCGAGGCGATTGATGAGCTAGACATATTAGGCTCTACCATCTGCGTCGGTTCGGTAGGGTGCGCTTACAACCCGCACGACTATATCGCCTGTGATTCCCTTCACGCCCTTCACGGGCGCGCGCCGGCGGTGGCAACTGCCATGAAGCTGGCCTTGCCCCACCGCGTCGTCTTTACCTATCAGGGCGATGGCGATCTAGCCTCCATCGGCATGGCGGAGTCGGTGCACGCCGCAGCGCGCGGAGCAAATTTCAGCGTTATTTTCATCAACAACGCCGTCTACGGCATGACCGGCGGACAGATGGCGCCGACCACACTTCTGGGCCAGGTGACGACGACCACCAGAGACGGTCGTGACGCGGTGACGGCCGGCTTTCCGATCCGCGTGTCCGAGCTTTTTGCCGCTCTCGACGGGCCCGCCTACATCGAGCGGGTGGCCCTCAACAACCCGGCCAACATTCGGAAGGCGAAGCGAGCAGTCCGCAAGTGCTTCGAGACGCAACTGGCCGGCAAGGGCTTTAGCATGGTCGAGATTCTCTCGCCCTGTCCGCCGGGCTGGGGTTGCGAGCCAAGTCAGGCCCGCGGCTGGCTGACGAAGAATATGCTGGAGACGTTCCCGTTGGGCGTCTTCAGGGACCGCTAGGGGTACGATATGGAGACGAGCGTAGTGATCGCCGGGTTCGGCGGACAGGGCATTCTCGTTGCGGGACAGTTGCTGTCCTACGGGGCGATCATCGAAGGTCGCAACGTCACCTTCTGGCCGGCCTACGGCGCCGAGACACGCGGTGGCACGGTGCATTGCACGGTGACCCTCTCGGACGAGGAGATCGGTTCACCCATCGTCCCAAACCCAGACGCAGCAATCATTATGAACCGCCCCTCGCTCGACCGCTATGAGCCACAGCTCAAGTCTGGTGGTCTATTGGTCTACAACAGCTCAATGATCGATCGTCAGCCCCAGCGTCAGGACTTGCATCTCCTAAGCGTGCCTGCGACAGAGCAGGCGTCGGAGATGGGCAGTCTCTTAGTGGCCACATTGGTAGCCGTCGGCGCTTACCTTGCTGCTGCCAAAGTGCTAAATCCAGCCTCGGTAAAGAGCGCGCTACGCAAAGTAATCCCCGAAGGTCGGCACCACCTGCTCGGCATGAACGAGCAGGCGCTGGATCGAGGTATCGCCATCTACTAACCTATAGATCTCTGCGTTGATCGCTAAAGTCTTTCGAGACGTTTGCCGCGCCGTGGCGCCACTAAAAGGCATCCGATGTTTAGCTATCTACGCAGAGATCAGTAAGTTGTGCCGGGCGCCGCTGTCTTCGGTTGGAGGCGTGGCGCCGAAGGCATTCGCCACCATCTTCCTGTTCGCATCTACAACGGTGTAAGACGTGCTTTTGGTCAAGGTCGGCCATCCGTGGCAACACGACGACCAGTCGGGCGGCAAGTCGAGTCGGGCGCTAGAGCGAGGGCAGGAATATGAATGCAAAGGCTGGTTAAGCGTCAAGCCCAGGCGGACATATACCGGCCTTGCCGATCTCTCTGAATCCCCCGCCACGGTTAGCCCATCCTTACTTCTAACCACATGCAATGCTCTGGGTTGGGCGGCGCTCTGCGAGAGAGGCGCATGGCCCGTCCCGTATCAGCCGACGCTCAGCATAGACGGGGAGTAGCATGACGGAGAATACAGCAAGGCTGCAGATCGACAACATCAGCCTCAACTTCGGTGGGCTCGTTGCCTTGACCAAGGTCAGCCTCGACGTGAAAGAGGACGAGATCGTCGCAATCATTGGACCCAATGGCGCCGGCAAGACGTCGCTGCTCAACTGCATCAGCGGCTTCTATCGGCCGCAGCACGGCAAGATCCTGTTTGACGGGCGGGACATCACTGGTCTGCGGTCACATCGTATTGCCAAACTTGGCGTTGCACGGACTTTCCAGCAAATCGAGCTTTATACTGGCCTCTCCACGCTCGACAACCTCATGGCCGCGCGGCACGTTCACATCAAGTCTAGCGCATTGGAGGGAACGATTTACTTCTTCGGCCGTGCCCACCGCGAAGAGGTTGAGCACCGCCGAGTAGTTGAGGAGATCATCGACTTTCTTGAGATGCAGTCGATCCGCAAGACGGTGGTGGGCAAATTATCTTATGGCCTGCGCAAGCGTGTCGAACTGGGACGTGCCCTCGCCCTTGAACCAAAGCTGCTCCTCCTCGACGAGCCGATGGCAGGGATGACCCTTTCAGAGAAAGAGGACATGGCGCGCTTCATCATCGACGTCTCTGAACTGCGCCGCATCCCCATCATCCTAATCGAGCATGATATGCGCGTGGTCATGGATCTCGCGAGCCGACTTGTCGTCCTTGACTTCGGCCGCAAGATTGTTGAAGGCAAACCCGAGGATGTCAAGAATCATCCCCTTGTCATCAAGGCGTATCTTGGCGAGCAGGCAGCAGCCGCGCTACAAGCGCCTGCCAGAAGACGTTAGGTGGTGCACGCCGAATGGTAGAAGACACCTTACCGAAGCTATTAAAGCGCAATGCCGATCAGTACGGCGACCGCAGGGTGGCCCTGCGTCGGAAAAAGTATGGCATCTGGCAGCCCAGCACGTGGCGGCAGTACTACGAGAGCGTGAAGTACTTCGCACTAGGTTTGACTAGTCTTGGTCTCGAGACTGGCGACAAGGTCAGTGTCATTGGCGAAAACGATCCGGAGTGGTACTGGGCTGAACTCGCAACGCAGGCCGCTGGTGGCATCGCGGTCGGAATCTTCGCCGACTGCGCTCCCTCCGAGGTGATGCACTACTGTCTGCACTCCGATTCCAAGGTCGTCGTAGCCCGTGATCAGGAGCAGGTTGATAAGGTTCTTTCCATCAAGGCCGACTTGCCCCTCCTGAGACGCATCGTTTACTGGGATCCGAAGGGGCTGTGGTCCTACGATGATCCAATGCTGCTAAGCTTCGAGCGAGTTCTCGAACTGGGCCGCAAATATGACCAGACTAACCCCGGCTGGTTCGAGAATCGCGTCGCCGCAGGCAAAGGCAGCGATATCGCCGTGTTCTGCTACTCCTCAGGTACGACCAGCCTCCCGAAGGCGGCTATGATCACCCACCAGAACTTGATCGATTCGCTTAACTCATGGCAGTCCATCGACCCATGGCGCTCCAGCGACGATTACGTATCGTTCATACAGCCTGGCTGGATTACGGAGCAGTACGCCGGCATCACCGGTGGGCTGATCACCGGCGTCACCGTCAATTTCCCTGAAGGGCCGGAGACAGTACAGGAGAACATCCGCGAGATCGGCCCGCAAGTGCTAGTCTGCTACGCTCGATTGTGGGAACACATCTGCTCCAGCGTACATGCCGAGATGGCGGATGCCGAAGGCCCAAAAAAGCTCGCCGATCACATCTTCCGCCCCGTCGGTTATAGGATGTGCAAGGCTGGTCTGGAAGGAAAGAGCCCTAGCCTCTCGCTCAAGGCGCTCTACCGCTTGGCCGATCTCGGCTTGCTGCGCGGCCTCCGTGACCGAATCGGCCTGTCTCGCGTGCGCTTTGCCTACACGGTCGGAGCAGCGCTGAGCCCTGATGTTCTAATGTTTATCCGCGCTCTAGGCATCAATCTCAAGCAGCTCTACGGCTGCACAGAGATGGGCATGCTCACGATGCACCGCGACAATGATCTTCGATCCGAGACCATTGGCACGTGCCTTCCCGGGGCTGACCTCAAGATTTCCTCAGAGGGACAGATCCTCGCCCGGAGCTTCGGAATGTTCGCCGGCTACTACAAGGACTTGGAGGCTACTGCCAAGGCCATCGATGATGGCTGGTATGACACTGGCGATGTCGGCCATATCGATGAGCATGGCCACCTTGTTTACCTTGATCGGCTTTCCGACTATCGCGCCCTTTCCGGCGGACGGAAGTTCTCACCATCCTACATCGAGATTCGCCTTCGCTTCAGCCCATATGTCAAAGATTGCATGGCCGTCGGAGGAGCCAATTGCAGCTATGTGACTAGTATCATCATCATTGATTACGCTAACGTCGGTAGATGGGCCGTGAAGCGCGGCCTTGCCTACACTACTTTTGCTGACCTTTCCCAAAACTCCGCTGTCTACGATCTCATTCAGAGCGAAATCGAGAAGGTTAACCGCACCCTTTCCGAGGAGCAGCACATTAACAAGTTCGTGCTCCTCCACAAGGAATTCGATCCTGACGAGGCCGAGTTGACCCGAACTCGCAAGCTCCGTCGATCCTTTGTCGAGGAGCGCTACGCCGATCTCATTGAAGCCATGTATGGCGATGCCAAGGAATTCGTGGCCGAAGCGGTGATCGCATACCAGGATGGACATGAGGGTACGATCAAGACGGCCATTACTATACGCACCGTCAACTCGACCCCTTCACCGGGGCGAGAAGCAGCGCCCTTGTCGGCGCGAAGAATGGGGTGAGGAGATGACCCTACTTGTACAGAGCGTAGTGAGCGGCGTCGCCGTTGGTGCCCTTTACGGCATCGTTGCCCTCGGGTTCGTCTTGATCTACAAGTCGACCGGCGTGCTCAATGTCGCCCAAGGTGGACTGGTGATGCTCGGAGCATACTATTGCTACACGGGAGCTAGCCAGCTAGGTCTACCCTTGCCAGTGGCCTTTCTGCTTGCCCTCGTCGTCTCCTTCGTGGTCGGATTGCTGATCTACCGTGTCCTGCTGCGTCCCCTTATCGGTCAGCCCATGCTAGCTGTCATCATGATGACCATTGCCCTCCTCAGCGTATTTAACGGCGCAGTCGTCAGCATTTGGGGGGCCTCATTCTTCACCTACCCCAAAGTTTTTCCTGAAGCGCCACTTCGAGTTGGCGACATTGTCGTCTCCTGGGAGTTTGTTGGAGGCTTCGCCCTTGCCATGATCCTCAACCTCATCTTCGTCCTCTTCTTCCGCTACAGTTCGATGGGCCTCCAAATGCGCGCCGTTTCCGAGGATCAGCAGGCAGCACAGGCGGCCGGGGTGAATGTCGAGCGCATTCTCTCTATCGCATGGGGCATCGGAGCCCTCGTCGCCGCGATCGCGGGAATCCTTCTCGGAATGGTCTCAGTAGTCTTCCCCGGCCTGGGATACATCGGGATGAAGGCCTTCCCTGTCGTCATCATGGGTGGGCTTGAATCCTTGGGTGGGGCAATCCTCGGTGGAATTATCGTTGGTGTGCTGGAGAGCCTCTCTGGTGCCTACCTGGAGGTGGCTCTGAGCGGGGTCAAGGAAATCGCGCCTTTTGTTGTCTTGCTCATAATCCTGCTGATTAAGCCCCACGGCCTGTTCGGACAGAAGCGAATCGAAAGGATCTGATTAGATGTCGCTGCCTTGCGGAGTATACAACCAGTCATATGGCCAGGACATGGCCATCGTGCGTACGAGACTCCAGTGGGTTCTCACCATCGGCGGGGTTGCTGTTATCTTTCTAGGCCTGTTTCTCTTCGCCAATAATTATGTCCTCGGAGTGGCCAACATGATCGGCATCATGATCATCGCGGCGCTCGGTCTTCAGATTCTCACCGGCTATGCCGGGCAGTTCTCTATTGCTCATGCCGCTTTTATGGCCGTGGGCGGCTATACATCGGCCATCGTTGCCAGTCACGGCGTGCCGTTCTGGCTGGCCATCGTCTGCGGGGCGCTGGTCTCCGGCTTCATAGGATTGATCTTCGGACTGCCTTCTGTGCGCATTAAGGGCTTTTACCTGATTATGGCTACCTTAGCCGCTCAGTACATCCTCATGTATATCATCGTACACTGGCCGGCATTGACAGGCGGCGTATTGGGCCATCATGCGCCTTCGCCATCAATCGGTGATTGGCGCATCTCCGACGAGCGCAGTTGGTTCATGTTGATCCTTACCTGCCTGATAGTAGCCACCGTGCTAGCCAAGAACATCGTGCGCAGCAAAGTCGGCCGCGCCTTCGTCGCCATCCGCGACAACGACCTCGCCGCCGAGGTGATGGGCGTCAGCCTCTTCCACTACAAATCCTTGGCCTTCTTCATTAGCTGCCTCTTTGCCGGCGCGGCCGGATCACTCTATGCGCACTGGCAGCGCACCATCAGCCCCACCGCTTTCCAGCTCGACCTATCGATCGCCTTTCTGGGCTACCTGATTGTGGGTGGCTTGGGCAGCATCACCGGCACCTACTTTGGCGTGATTCTCCTCGTGGGGCTCACTGAAGTTCTTACGCAACTCTTCACTGTGCTCGGCTCGTCCTTCCCGCAGGCGATGGCGCTGATTGCCCCGCTTCGCCTTGTGCTCTTCGGTGGCGTCGTGATTTTGTTCCTGCTTTTCCAGCCCCGGGGGCTCGGCCACTGGTGGGAGACCTTCAAAATGTACTACCGTATTTGGCCATACCAACACTAGCCCTTGTGAATGGGCTGATTGAAGCGCTCCGCGACGTCGTCTCTTTCGCTCGTGCGGAGATAAGAGACAGCGCAGCGCGTGCTATGGAGTTCGTCTTCGCGACTTCAGTCAAAAGGAGGTCATGAAGCAGCAGAAGAAGAGGAAGAAGATTATCCCCAAGGTGCCTTGAACGAGCACGATTGCAAAGGAGGAAGAATGACGAACCGATCGCGTAAGGTAGACCTTGTCCTGATGGTATTGCTACTGTTTGTAGCAGTGCCGCTCGTGAACGCATGCAGCTCGGCGCCTGCTGTATCCCCGACTGCTGCCACCGCAACTCCAGCCGCGGCTTCTGCTGCTCCGGCCGCAGCTTCTGTTGCTCCAGCCGCAGCTTCTGCAAAGCCGGCTACCGCGCCGGCTGGCGCTGAGATCGTCATCGGTGTCGCCGCGGACCTCACCGGCCCCTTCGCCATGAGCGGCATCGCCCAGAATGCTGGCCAAGTCGCCTACGCCCGCTACGTCAACGAGAAGCTCGGCGGCGTGAATGGTGTAAAGGTCAAGCTCGTTACCGTCGACACTAGCTTTGATACGAACGCCGAGGTAGCAGCCTACAAGCGTTTTCGCGACGTCGACAAGGCGCTTTGGATGGGCAACCTCTCCGCCGACGCAGCGCTCGCCATCGCGCCGCTGGCGGAGGAGGATGGTATGATTCACAGCACGGTCTCCGACCCCTTGGTAACCTTCCGTGGCCCGAACGGCTGGTACTTTCCCATTCAGCCAATGTTACAAGACGGCGGCGGCGCCGCGTTCACTTGGTGGTACCAGAACGTTTGGAAGAAGGCGAACCCTGACAAGCCACCCAAGGTTGCCCTCATAAACATAGACGCCCTGTCCGGCAAGACGAATTCGAAATACTTCAATGCAATCCTCAAGCAGATGAACATCCCTGTCGTGGTCGATATGTTTACCCCCTGGGGCATCCCGGACACCACCAACTACGTCACGGCCATGAAGGAAAAGCAGGCCGACGTCGTAGTCAGCCTTGAGGCCGATTCCATTTGGGGCATAATGTTCAAGGACATGAAGCGGCTGGGAGTGAATATCCCTGTGATCTCCTCCCTCAACAGCGTACTCAGTAGCGACGTGGCGGCGAGCATGGGACCTGCCGGCGTTGGCACGCTCTCCTACCTGTTCACCAACACGTGGGATGACACTAGCTCCCAGAGCATCCAGAATCTTCGCTCCGCGTACAAGGAGTGGTACCCGGGTGTCGAGGAGCGCCGGATCGTCTTCTACAAGGGCTGGGAAGAGATGTCTATCGCCCTCGAGGGCGTTAGGATTGCTCTAAACAACGTCAGCTACGACGGCCTGACGAAGGACATCAAGAAGGGCCGCGCTGCCCTACGCGACGCGATGTACCAGATCAATGGCTTCACTGCCGACGGTTTGCTTCCCCCTGTCAAGTACTCGAAGGACGACAGGCGTCCATACGGCAAGGTGAAGGTTGCCCGTGTCGGCGAGGGCGGTAAGATGGAGATCCTGAGCGACTGGGTGGATGTCCCGAGCATCACGCCGGAGATGAAGGCCGCGGCGTGGTGGTCGCGGTAGTATGGTCGTAGCGCACTGCCCCGGCCGAGTGCGCGGTCCAACCGCCGTACACCCGATAGCCTCAGTTGCGCAATGAAGACCAAGCTAAAGACTGGCGGGACGGAGCTCCGTCCCGCCAGTCCTTCGATCGTAATTCCAAATGGATGGTCGGCATGTTAACGGTAAACAACCTTGAGGTCAAGTACCTGGGGGTGATTCTTGTACTAAAGGGCGTCTGGCTAGAGGTACCTGATGGCCATGTGGTCGCCCTCCTCGGCGCCAACGGTGCCGGCAAAACGACTACCCTGAAGGCCCTCTCTGGTCTCCTGAGAACCGAGGAGGGTGAGGTCACCAAGGGAAGCATCGAGTTCGACAATGTGCGCATCGAACGCAAGGGCCCGCAAGACATCGTCAAGATGGGCATCGTGCAGGTGCTGGAGGGTCGCCGCCTCTTCAGGTACCTCACCGTGGAGGAGAACCTGCGCATCGGCGGCAGCATCGGCCGCGGCGGTCGCAGCCGCGAGGAGGACATCGACCTCGTCTTCCACTACTTTCCCCGGCTGAAGGACCTGCGCAGGCGCACCTCTGGCTATCTCTCCGGGGGTGAGCAGCAGATGGTCGCCATCGGCCGTGCCCTGATGGCTCATCCTAAGCTGATGCTCCTCGATGAGCCCTCACTCGGCCTGTCCCCATCCTTGACCGACGAGATCTTCGAGATTATCAAGACGATCAATCGCGAGCGAGGTACCTCCTTCCTCCTCGTGGAGCAGAACACGCTGGGTGCCCTCGCCATTGCCAACTACGGCTACGTGCTCCAGAATGGCAAAATCGTGCTTGACGGCACTGCAGCACAGTTGCGGGAGAACGAGGATATCAAGGAGTTCTATCTTGGTGTGGGTGAGGCAGGCGTCACCAAGAGCTTCCACGATGTCAAGCACTACAGGCGGCGCAAGCGCTGGCTCGACTGAAGTATGCGCGAAGAGGACGGAGAGTCGGCGGCTACCCACAAGCATCTCTGACGCATACCCAATAAACGGCGATGCGTCCCCGGGTTGAAGGCGGGCAGGCGGGCGACGTTGGGGGTTGTGCTGCGCTGCAAAGAGGATTACAATAACTGGTGGCCGCACAGCAAGTTGGGTTGCGAGGCACCGGCCTGAATGATGCTGGCCTCTTTGCTCATCAGACAAGGGATATCCCACCTACCAGAATACGGGAGGCAAGAAGCTTACGTTCCGATTGGACAAGCTTCCGAGGACCTCGAAGCCGGAAGCAGAAATCTACCATCCCCATGATGCTCTGAACCTGAACAGCCAATCTAAGAAGAAGGAAAAATGACGAACCGATCGCGTAAGGTAGGCCTCTTAGCTCAGATAGTGCTGGTATTTCTGGCACTACCGCTGGCCAACGCCTGCGGCTCGGCGCCCGCAGTGTCCCCAACCGCTGCACCGCCTGCTCCGGTGGCCTCCTTGGCTCAACCGGCCGCCGCGCCACCCGGCGCCGAGATTGTCATCGGCGCAGCATCCGACCTTACCGGACCCTTCAGCGCCAGCGGCGTGGCCCAGACGGCGGGGCGGAACGCCTATATCCGGTACGTCAACGAGAAGCTCGGCGGCATAAACGGCGTGAAGATCAATCTCGTTACAGTTGACACTGCCTTTGACGAGAATCGCGAGGTAGCGGCCTACAAGCGCTTTCGCGATGTCGATAGGGCTCTCTTGATGAACAACCTCTCCTCCGGCGCAGCGGCCGCCATCGCGCCAATGGCGGAAGTGGATGGTATGGTCCACACCAACGTCGCCGAGCCGGCAGTGACCTTCCGTGGCAAGGATGGTTGGTTCTTTGCCATCCAGCCGCAGTTACATGATGGGGGCGGTACTGCTTTCCAGTGGTGGTACGACAGTGAGTGGAAGAAGAACGCCGACAGGGCGCCCAAGGTAGCTCTTCTGAATCTAGACGCCCTCGCAGGTCACGAGGTTTCCAAGTACTTCAATGCTCTCCTGAAGCCGATGAACATTCCCATCGTAGTGGATATGTTTACCCCCAATGGCATCTCGGACACCACCAACTACGTCACGGCCATAAAGGACAAGCAGGCCGACGTTCTTATCAGCCTCGAGCCCGATGCCCTATGGGGCATACTGGTCAAGGATATGAAGCGGCAGGGGGTGAACATACCGATCATTTCCTCGCTTAACACCGTCCTCGCCTCCGACGTGATCAGGAGCATGGGCCCAACTGGAGTTGGCGTGATTTCCTACCTTCCCTACAGCATGTGGGATGACACTGATGTCGAGGGCATCAAGGTTATCCGCTCGCTCTATAAGGAGTGGTCCCCCGGTACTGAGGAGCGTCGGACCGTCTTCTACTATGGCTGGGCAGAGGAGGCCATCACTCTTGAAGGCGTCAGGATTGCTCTAAACAACGTCGGCTATGATGGCCTGACGAAGGACATCAAGAAGGGCCGCGCTGCCATGCGTGACGCGATGTACCAGATCAATGGCTTCACTGCCGATGGGTTGCTTCCCCCTGTCAAGTACTCGAAGGATGATCGGCGACCGTACACCAAGGTGAAGGTTGCCCGCGTCGGCGAGGGGGGCAAAATACAGGAACTGACCGGCTGGGTGGATGCCCCATCCCTCACGCCTGAGATGAAGACCAACAAGTGGTGGGGTCAACAGTAAGACAACGGGTGTGTGACTCCCCGGTCAGCCCACTAGATGATATTGTCTTCCCTAAGCTTGACGATTTCGTCCCAGTCGTAGCCCAGCACCTCGTTGAGGATCTCCTCCGTGTGCTGACCGTGCTCCGGCGCCGGCAGCCGCACCTTGCAGGGAGTCTCAGCATAAGTGGCAGGGAACCCGATCGTCTTCAGGCGACCCCAGCTCGGATGATCGTACTCCGTGATGTACTCATTGGCCAGTGCCGCCGGATCGGCCACCAGGTCATCGAAGTCGCTCACCTGCGTGCAAATCAGACCGCTGTCTGTGAGCAATCTGAGCCACTCCGCACGTGGCTTCTGCGCGAAGATGTTGTCAATGAGCGGCACCAATTCGGCACCTCGCTCCCGCCGCGCGGGAGCGTTGGCATAGCGCGGATCGTGCTCCAGGTGTTCAATGCCCAGCGTTTTGCAAAAGGCCGGCCAGAAGCGGTCGGCCTGCAAGTGCGCCAAGGCGATCCATTTGCCGTCCGCACACTTGTAGTAGTTCCAGAGCGGATTGGGCGCCTTAGCCCGCGTGGTCCGCTGTCCCTCGCTGCCGGTGATCAGCTTGATGGCCACGTTGAGCCCTTGGAGCCACATCATACTGCCCAAGAGCGAGGCGTCACAGCGCTGGGCGATCCCTGTGCGTTCGCGCACCAGCAGCGCCCCCAGCACCGTGTAGGCGGTCATGATCGCGCCCATCTGGTCGACAATGCCACCCTCGATGCGCAGCGGCGGCATATCCGGTTCACCCACCATTGTCATAATGCCCGAGCGAGCGAGGCCCGTGTAGTCAAACGACGGTGTGTCGGCGTCGGGTCCCTTGGATCCATAGCCGGAGGCGACGGCGTAGATCAGGCGCGGGTTGCGCTTGCGCAGCGAGTCCTCGTCAAGCCCTAGCTTCTCGACAACGCGCGGTAGGAAGTTGTGGAGAAAGACGTCCGACTTTTCGATCAGTTGATGGGCGATCTCCAGTCCGCGCCCCGTCTTTAAGTTGAGCGCCATGCTACGCTTGTTGCGATTGTTGTTCTCAAAGTAGGCGTTGCGGCCGTCCTTAAAAGTGATGAGGCCGGCGACGCGCTCGAAGCCCCGCGCCGGGTCGCCGCCCACCGGTTCCTCAATCTTGATCACGTCCGCGCCGAGGTCGGCGAGCATCATTCCGGCCACCGGCCCCTGCTGCCACTGCGCCCACTCGACCACCCGGATCCCTTCCAATGGCAAAGGCTTCGCTACTGTCTCCATTGTTCTTTCCTCCTCACTTTCTCCGCTCCTTCGCTTGATCTCCGACTTCACAGACAGGATGCACAAGGACGAGGTTAGGGACGCAAAGTTCGGCGAAGTCCTCGTCGCGAAAGAGTTTGCCATGCCGGTTCGCGATGAGGCCATGTCAAATAGACCGTCCACGAAGCCCCGGAAGAGATGGTCGACCTCAAGGAGAGTTCCCTACTCAATGTCAGCAGCCACAAGCTAGCCTTGACACTTGGTCGCGATGTATGTGGTCGACTGATCGGGATACTCGCAAAGTTCAAGCATGAAGCCAAAGCTGTCCTTGGGATGGAATTGTGCCTCCTTCAGACTACCCTTGCTGACACGCCCTACCAGCCGAAGGCCGCACTTCTGGCAATGCTCTATCGCAGCCTCAATGTCGTCAACCTTAAAACAGATGGCGTGCAGCCCTTCGCCGCGCTTGTCGATAGATTTGCTAAGGACGCTCTGCTCAGAGCTCGGTGCAAGCACCTCTATCCCGAGCGGAGAAATCGTGCACTTCAGCCCAATGTCGTTCCCCATTTCATCGCGGTCATCACCCCATGGGGGGCTAAACTTTGTGCCAAGCACTGTCTCGAAGAAGCTGACGGCCTCGTCAAAATCTCTGACCACGGCGTGAACGTGATCAATCCGCTGGACCTTCATTCACTGTGCCTCCTCTCTGCTGTATGTCCGACGGGCGGCTAGGAGAAGGTTGGCAAGATCTCCTGCTGGTCACCGTTGAATTACTGGAGTGTCAAGGATCGCTCGTAACAGTGAATGATAGAGATTATCCACCTATTCGACAATCCGCCATAAGGCTGATGTTGGCTCCCGCCTGATCGATCAAAAGGACGATTATTGAGCGAGTCTTCTTCGCCGCCTCTGCTTCCTGCTCTTGCCGTTCAGCGGCAACGACTGGCGAGGATCCTCTTCGATGGTTGGGGCGCTCCAGCTCATTGCTGCCGATCCACTCCAGTATTGACCACCCTGCGATTCTGGCTCGCTCATGAATACGCCCGGGCACATCCATCTCTCGACGGTCGTCCTTTTGCTCGATCCTGCAAGGACTCACAATCATCCTAATGGCCGATTGTGGCAAGGGGGGAACATCTCTATCATTACCTCGAAATCTTGCACGGTCCTCGATATGCTACCGCAGCTCCTTAGTCTCCACAGACATCGAGGAGAGGTCAGTGATCAGCGGCCGTATCGGCAAACAGGTGAGCACGAATTGCGTACAAAAACGCTTTGGAAGGTGTGAAATGACTGGGCGGTTTGCAGGGAAGGTTGCGCTGGTGACCGGTGCAAGCTCAGGAATTGGCCGGGCTTCGGCGTTGGCATTTGCCAGGGAGGGAGCCAAGGTAGTCGTGGCAGACATTGTGGACGAAGAGAGGGACGAGACGGTTTCCGCTATCAAGGCAGCTGGCGGTGAGGCGATCTTCGTCCAGACCGACGTAAGCAAGGCCGCCGAGGTGGAGGTGTTGATCGACAAGGCAGTACAGACCTTCGGCCGTCTGGATTACGCCCACAACAATGCCGGTATTGAGGGGATCATTGCCCCAACGGCCGACTGCACAGAGGAGAACTGGGACAGAGTGATCACCACCACTCTCAAGGGCGTGTGGCTGTGCATGAAGTATGAGATTCCCCAGATGCTGAAGCAGGGCGGCGGGGCGATTGTCAACACAGCGTCCGTTGCGGGTCTGATCGGCTTTCCCGGACTCCCCGCCTACGGTGCCGCTAAAGGAGGCATAGTGCAGGTGACCCGTACGGCCGCCTTGGAATACGCCACTGCCGGCATTCGAGTCAATGCCGTGTGTCCAGGTGGCGTCCGCACACCAATGTTGCAGCGATTCAAGGACCTGACAGGGCAGACCGAGGAACAAATGGGGGCCCTAGATCCTATGCAGCGGGTAGCGGCACCAGAGGAGATCGCCGAGGCTGCGATCTGGCTCTGCTCGGATGCCGCTTCGTTCGTCACCGGTGTGCCCATGCCGGTGGATGGGGGCCAGGTTACCCAGTAGGAGTCTCTCTGCCTACACAGAAAACCCTTTGTCCTGCTGGACGTTTGCCGTCTCTGCAGCCAAGAATAAGAATTCGGACAGGCCAGGGCATTCTACATATCCAGCGCGTGTTCCAGAAGTGATAGGTGCGAGACGGCGGATTATGTTGAGCCAGAATTCGCCTGGCTATGGAGGAGTATATGGACTTCGCCTATAGTGAAGAGGAGGAGCTTTTCCGGAAGACTGTGCGCCAGTTCGCGATGCGCGAGCTGTTGCCCAAATATGCTGAGCGCGACGATCCGAATTATCCGCCAGAGGAGGCAAGGCGCCAGCTAGCCCAAGCAGACTTGATGGGTCTGCGTGCTCCCATCGAGTATGGTGGGAGCGACGCTTCACACGTGATGTGCGGTGTTGCTGTCGAAGAAGTCGCGCGCGGCGACTACAACATGGCCGCATTGATGTTGCAGAATATCGTCATCGCCGACGTATTGGCCCGCCATGCACCCAAGGAGATCAAAGAGGAATGGCTTCCCGAGATGGTGGCTGGGCGGCGCATTTGCACTCTCGCACTCACCGAACCTCAGTGCGGCTCTGACGCAGCAGCCCTGGAAACTAAGGCGGAGCGCCAAGGTGACTGGTACGTCATCACGGGCGAGAAGTCTTCGATCAGTAACGTTGGGGCCGACGCCTGTGTCCTATTTGCCCGCACGAGTCCGGTACCGGGAGCACGTGGCATTAGTGCCTTGTTTGTGCCACTCGACGCGCCGGGCGTGGGCCGATCGCACTTCAATGATCTTGGAATGCACCTATGCCGGCGTGGCGCCCTGCATTTTGATGGAGTGCGAGTCCCAAAGGAGAACTTGATCGGGCAAGAAGGAACGGGCTTCTACCAGGTAATGAACCAGTTCGACTACATTCGGGCGCTCCTTTCGCTGCAGTGCTTGGGCTGTGCGCTGCAATCGGTTGAGGAAACAATCGAGTACGTCAAGACTCGGAATGCCTTTGGTCAGCCGATTGTCCGATTTGAGGGTGTCGCCTTTCCGATTGCGGAGGCGATGACGAAGATAGAAGCGGCACGGTTGCTGAGTTACAAATCGCTGTGGCTTCGGGATCGTGGGCTGCCGCACACGAAAGAGACCGCCATGGTGAAATGGTTAGGACCGCGCACGTCGTTCGAAGTAATCCATCAGATGCTGCTCTTCCATGGCCACGCTGGCTACAGCGATGATTATCCCCTTGGTCAGCGGTTGCGGGACGTCATCGGGCATGAGATCGGCGACGGCACAGCAGAGATCATGAAGACAATCGTTGCGCGGGAGTTCGTTGGACGCGAGTTCCGACCATACAATGCGGCCAGAGCCAACATAGGGGGTTGACTTACACCCCGAGGGATGGACCGGCTGAAAAACGATGGCCCGCACGGAACCAATTCTGCCATTACCCGGGCTGCACTGCCAGAGGGCAGGTCGGGCAAGACAGTACCACAGTGCTGAGCCAAAAAGAACGCCGTTATCACCGCGAGACCTGTAGGAAGACCTTCACTGCCACGAAGGACGCTCTTCTGCCGATTGCACGAGGCGGCCGGTGTGGTGACCCTCGTGCTCACTCTGCTCTGTGGCGATATCTGCAAGAGAGGTCCAGAGATGATCGCCACAGTGGCTCGCATTAGGGGCAAAGATGCAGAGCGCTGAGGATTGATCACGCATGCCCTGGTAGTCGAGAAGTTCAAAGCAAGTGGGCAAGAACTGGCGAAAACGCTGCCTAGTGAAGAGGAATGTTGTCCCAACTGGATCCTCCGTCTTTGCGCTTCCTTAGAGCAGCTAGTCTGGCGTCAGCTTAGGCTTTGAGCGGCGTGGTTGTGCGCCCTGGGTCGCCGTCAGCAGTGGGCGCAAGACCGCATTGTCTCGGATGGATAACAGGCGCGTAATCGAGCCAGCTAACACTTAGGAGGATGAGGAGATGGCAGGAAGGCTGGAGGGCAAGGTGGCGATTGTGACCGGAGCCGGACGTGGCATCGGTCGTGCAGAGGCGCTCTTGTTGGCACAAGAAGGCGCTGCGGTCGTCGTCAACGACTTGGGTGGTGCGCTTAATGGAAGCGGACAGTCCAGCTGTGCAGCCGACGCAGTGGTAGTCGAGATCCGTTCCGCTGGTGGGCGTGCTGCCGCCAACTACGATTCGGTCGCCTCGATGGATAGTGGTGAACGCATAGTCAAAACAGCACTCGATAATTTTGGGCGACTTGATATCGTAGTGAACAACGCTGGCTTTTTGCGCGATCGTATGTTCCACAACATGACGGAAGATGAATGGGACAGCGTCATCAGCGTACACTTGAAGGGGCATTTCGCGGTCTCGCGAGCGGCGGCCGTGGTCTTCCGCGAGCGGCGCTGGGGTCGGATCATTAATACGTCATCAGAAGCCGGCCTAGGTAATGTGGGACAAGCCAATTACAGCGCGGCCAAGGAGGGCATTATTGGACTGACCCGCACCCTGGCACTTGAGCTCGGCAGATATGGGGTGACCACGAACGCGATTCGGCCGCGTGCTGGCACGCGCATGACGCTCAACGACGAGATACGTGCTCAGGCCGAAAAGGCGGCTAAGATGGGTAAAACGCAGTTCGCCGACGCGATGAAGCAACTGGAGAGTTCGAAACCGGAGTACGTGGCGCCGTTAGTCGTTTGGTTGTGCACGGACGATGCCGCCCACGTGAACGGCCGTACCTTCCTCATAGGTGGGCCGACTGTCGGCCTTTTTAGCGAGCCAGAGCTGGTGCGCTCGATGTACTCGCCAAGGGGCTTTTGGACCGTAGATGAACTGCTGGGCGCGATGCCTGGAATAGTCGGTGACCTAGTGAACCCGGCTCCGCCTCTATAGACAAGTGTGTTTGCTACTGCGTGAGACATTTGAGCAAGGAGGAGAGCGTGATCGGGATCACTTCCTATGGAGGCTACATTCCCCGACTGCGACTAAGCCGCAAGAGTATCTTGCAGCATGTCGGATGGTTGCTACCAGGGTTGGCTGCCATGGCACAGGGAGAGCGATCCATATGCAATTGGGATGAGGACAGCGTGACAATGGCCGTTGCCGCCGCTAGGGACTGCCTCATTGGCACGCACAAGCCAAGCGTCGATGGCCTCTATCTTGCCTCGACCACGCTGCCCTTTGCAGACCGGCTGAATGCCGGCATCATCGCTACCGCCCTCAACCTGCGCCATGACATTGTAAGTGCCGACTTCACCTCTTCGCTCGGCGCCAGTACTTCCGCCTTGCTCGCTGGCTTAGCCACGATCAAGTCAGGTGAGCGAAAGAGCCTCCTCGTCGTGGCCTCTGACAAGCGAGAGGCCAAGGCGGCCTCCAATAATGAGATGCTGTGCGGTGACGGTGCTGCCTCCCTCCTGCTGGGTGACCAAGACGTCGTAGCGGAATTTTGCGGCTCATACTCGGTGTCCTACGACTTCGTGGACCACTACCGTGGCGCCCAGCATCAGTTCGACTACAATTGGGAAGAAAGATGGCTTAGAGAGGAAGGCTACGCCAGGATTATCCCGGAGGCCATTCGTGGACTCCTCTCCAAGTTGGGCCTCTCTATCGACGAGATAGACAAGCTGGTCTATCCGTGCATCATCAGGCGGGAACATCTCGGCATCGCTAGAGCTTTGGGCGCAGGCCCGGGAAAGGTCGTTGACAATCTTCACGAAGTCTGTGGAGAAACAGGCACCGCCCATCCCCTCGTGATGCTCGTTGCGGCATTGGAACAGGCAAAGCCAGGAGAGCGCATTGTCGTCGCTGGCTTCGGACAGGGTTCTGATGCTCTTTTGTTCCAGATTACAGATCATGTCCACAAAATTGCGCCAAGGAAAGGCATCGCCGGCGCGCTCGCCAACAAGAAAAGCACAGACGACTACATGAAGTACCTCAAATTCCGCGACTTGATCCTTACGGAAACCGGCATACGGGCCGAGTCGCCGTCTCAGACGGCACTAACCTCGCTCTGGCGCAACCGCAAGATGATCGAAGGCTTGGTTGGGGGCAGGTGCCTGAAGTGCGGCACCGCGCAGTTTCCGAAAGAACGGTTCTGCGTGAACCCGGATTGCGGAGCGTTCGATCAATACGAGGACTACGAGTTTGCCGACGTGCCAGCGATGGTCAAAAGCTTTACCGCCGATACGCTCGCCATCTCCATGGACCCTCCCGCTATTTATGGTATCGTGCAGTTCGAGGGTGGCGGGCGCTTCTTGGCTGATTTCACGGACTGCGAACTGGACGACGTCAAGGTCGGTCTACCTGTCAAGATGTCCTTCCGTAAGCATGCCTCAGACAAGGGCCGTGGCTTCACCGGATACTTCTGGAAAGCTGTTCCAGAGATGTCCAGGGCGCAAGCGAAGACTTAGGCGCTGTAGGACGAGAGACACGGTTGCGAGGAGGAACTATGTCAACTGGATTTTGCGACAAGGTGGTCGTGATCGGCATGGGCTGCACCAAATTCGGTGAGCGGTGGAATGCTAACGCCGAGGATCTGATGGTCGAGGCGTTTCAGGAGGCAATCGCCGACGCGGGAATCGATAAGAGCGAGATCGAGGCGGCGTGGCTGGGCAGTGCTCAGGTAGATGTGAACATCGGTCTTAGCGCTCTGCCGCTTGCGATAACTTTGCGCCTGCCGAACATCCCGGTGACTCATGTCGAGAACTATTGTGTAACGGGAACGGAGGCCTTCCGCGGCGCATGCTACGCCGTTGCCTCCGGTGCCTGCAACATTGCGCTGGCGCTTGGTGTGGAGAAGCTCAAGGACACCGGTTACGGCGGCCTGGTTGATCCCGGTTCAGCCGGCGGTACTTTGCTGTGGCAAATGGAACCGAGCTTCACAGCTCCAGGCCGCTTCGCCCAGCTTGCCAGCGGCTATGCGGCAAAGTACGGCATCCCGATGACTGATGTCAAGCGTGCCATGGCGCACGTTTCAGCAAAGAGCCACGCAAATGCCGTCCTGAATCCGAAGGCCCACCTGCGCAAGGCGGTGTCCGTGGACGATATAATGGCGGCGCCCATGGTCTCCTATCCGCTCGGTCTCTTCGACTGCTGCGGAGTGAGCGATGGCTCTGCCTGTGCGATCGTCACTACGCCCGAGATCGCCAAGAGCTTGGGCAAGAGGGATTTGGTCAGCGTGAAGGCGGTGCAGGTGGCGGTCAGCAACGGATGGGAAATGAGCTTCAATGCCTGGGATGTGGATCATTTTGTCACGGCGTCCACGTGCAGTACGAGGGCCTATGCGGAAGCGGGCATCACCAATCCACGAGAACAAATTAGCATGATGGAGGTACACGACTGCTTCTCGATCACCGAACTGGTGACAATGGAGGACCTGCATGTCTCCGAGCGGGGTGGAGCTGTCAGGGATATCATTGACGGATTCTATGACCTTGACGGCAAGATTCCATGCCAGCCTGACGGTGGCCTGAAGTGCTTTGGCCATCCAATTGGCGCCTCGGGACTGCGGATGCTTTACGAGATGTACCTGCAGCTACAGGACAGGGCGGGCGAGCGACAGCGTCCGGACGTTCGCTACGGACTGACACACAATGTAGGTGGCTTTCCTGAGAAGAACGTTTGTGGCGTCTCCATACTTGGTCGTTACGGAGAATAGCGGGCATTGGGTATGCCGATGCTTCAGGGGCAATGTGTACGATGAAGCCATCGTCGCCCGCCCAGTTCGTCAGCAGATTCGCTAGCCAGGACATGCGCTGGCAGCCAGTCGTAGGCGCCGGGGATTCCGATCTCGTTCGCCTGCGTGTCCTGCATATGCACCAATTCGGGGACGTCGATCTCGCCGGTGGCGTTGCCGACCATCCCGACCTTCGGGTGCTTCTTACAGGTAGCGGTAGAAGTAGCTGTGCGCCTTCATAAACGGCAAGCCGGCGCCCATCAGCCAAGCGTTCATGTCGCGCACACTGAGGGGTCCCTTGATCACAGAGGGGAGTTCCTCGCCAACTTGGACGTCCTCCCAGAAGCGCGGCTCGGCGCCCCGAATCACCTCTTTGTCGTATTCTCCGATGATCTTCGTCATCTCCTCGGCCGTGTAGCTGGCGCGCTCGATGTTTTTTACTTACCGAGCCTTATCGTCCCGAGCCGAAGTACAGAGGATCCTTCCGCCATCAACGTGGACACGCGAGGAGATTCGTCGGCACTCCGCGTCTCTGAATGATAGGCGAGCGGCAGTGCTGCGGGCACTAACTTGGCGAAACAAGAAAGATCTTGCACCAAATGTCGTTCATGGGTTGAACTACGCGTTCGGTCTGTGGTATTATAGTAACCGTCCACCCGTTTTCAAGCATCCCAATCCTGGAGTCGGACAAGCAATGAGGGGGCTTCGAAGCAAATCAGACGGTGGACTCAGGATCGAACATCCGAAAGGTGGGGTTGAGTTCCGCTCGCTCGCCTCATAGAACTGGCGTCAGATTGCGCCAAGGAACTGCTTCGAAGCCCGTGAGGGGACATCGCAGTAAATCAAACCGGCCGAGCTCGCCAATCAGGGCTGAGCAGTCGGTGCACCGGGGTTGAGGCCTGCACGCCCTGTTGGC
>SCTZ01000219.1 GCA_004297765.1 Chloroflexota bacterium
CAATCTACTGCGAACTATTCGCCTCTTTATCATTCCGCCTGGCAAGCCTCAACCCCACCAACGCCGGGCACTCCATTATCCCACTACCCCACACATCTCCTTTTCACTGCGAATGCCCTTGCGCGGGGTGCGGATCAGGATTCTGCGGCAGGTGGGCAAGCGGGGATGAAATGGTACACTGCGGGCAGAATAGAGCGGTGGAGGTAGGGTCGTGCGGTGGAGCAAAGAGCATGAGGCTCGTTGGCAGCGACTGTCCGACGAAGTTATGACGGGGATCAAGGAGTGGCGCGTGCAACATCCCAAGGCCACTCTGCGGGAGATCGAAGACGCCCTGGATGAGCGCCTGGCGCGGATGCGAGCGCGGATGGTCCAGGATCTGGCTCTGACCAGCGCAGCGGCGGAGTTCAGTACAGCCGTGCCGGAGGAGCGACCGCATTGCCCACAGTGCGGGTGTACGCTGGAAGCGCGAGGGACAGACACGCGCTCACTGACAACAACGTACAACCAACAGATCACGCTGACCCGTGGTTATGCCCACTGCCCGATCTGCGGTAGCGGGCTTTTCCCCCCTGGATGACGAATTAGGGCTGCTGCCAGGGCATCTCACGCCCAGCTTGTTTGAGAGCGTGGTGCGCCTGGGGACATGGATGCCCTTTCTCCCCGCCGCCAAGATGGTGGCGGCCTTCACGCGGGTTGACCTGTCAAAGCCGACGGCACGGCGGCTGACGGAAGGGGCGGGACAGGCCTACGTGGAGGTGCAAGCGGCACAGGTGGCGACCATCGAGCGCGACCTGCCCGCGTCCCCTGCCGGTCCAGCGATCCAGCAGATGAGCGTGGATGGGGCCATGGTGCCGCTGGTGCACAAAGAATGGACCGAGGTGAAGACCTTAGC
Source organism: Chloroflexota bacterium (assembly GCA_004297765.1). Classification (GTDB taxonomy): domain Bacteria; phylum Chloroflexota; class Dehalococcoidia; order FW602-bin16; family FW602-bin16; genus FW602-bin16. The sequence continues at coordinate 893 of SCTZ01000219.1, forward strand.
CATTGGCACCGTTGGAGCGCCGAGCGGTGCGAAGGGCGAGATCCGCACGATGGACCTTTCCTACTTCTCCCGTCTGGCGGATGCCGCGACCTTCACGCGCCTGGCGACGGTGGAGACGCATCGTCGGGGCACTGAGAAGGCCGGGCGCGTCTGTGCTATCGTGGATGGGGCAGAATGGGCGCAGACGTTTATCGACATGCAGTGTCCGGAGGCAGTGCGGATCCCAGACTGGGGGCATGCGGCAGAGTATGTGGTCGCAGCGGCCCAGGCAATTTTGGGGGCGGGGACAGCAGCCACGTCCGACTGGCTGAGCGTGCAACTCCAAGAGCTGCGGCACGGGGATCCCGACACGGTTCTGGAAGCGGTGCGGAGCTTGCCTCAGGCGGTGCCAGAGGACGCGCTGTCAGAAGAGGCGCGCGCCGTGGTGGCTGGGAGCCTGGCGTATTTAGAGAAGCGGCGGGAGCAGATTCGGTATGCGGAGTTCGCGGCGCAGGGCTACCCAATTGGAAGTGGAGCCGTGGAGAGTGCGAACAAGCTGGTGGTGGAGGCGCGGATGAAGGGAGCGGGGATGCACTGGGAGCGCGAGTACGTGGACCCCATGCTGGCTCTGCGCACCATCGCTTGTAGTGACCGTTGGGAGGAGGACTGGCCGCTGATCGTCGATCGCCTGCGAGAGCAGGTGCGAGAGCGAGCTGCGGCACGCCGGAGCGAGCGGAGTGCGTGCGGGGAGAAACGTGCCGACGCTGTGACCGAAGAAGTGGCTGGCACCGTGGAAGCTCTCGAGCCTATCGCAGTAGAGGGCGAAGCAGAGCGAGACCTCGTCCAGGAACCGCAGACCCTGCCAGTTCCGCATAAGAGGCTCGGAGCCGGTCCGCGGCGACCGGCCGCTGATCACCCCTGGAGGCATATGCCCATTGGACGGGCGGCTTGGCGTCAACAGCCGGCCGTGCCCGCAGAAAGGTGACCCGCACCCCCTGCAATCGAAGGCTTGACACACCACCTCGTCGGCGCTAAAATGGCTCAGTAACGCGCCCGATGGGTTTAACTAGAGAGTTACATCTTGCTCCATCATTCCCTACACCCTTGAATTACCTCAGGCAGGATAACGCTTCGTGAACGGATCTACCGGAGAGCGAAGCCCTTGCCGGCCATTGGACGAGTACTCTATTCGGTAGGGCTGACGCTCTCGAAGGACTCCCTGTGTGAGACTGCTCGAGGGCATGCTGCTCGTAGTTGCGTGGTGCGAAGCGGCATAACTTATTGCGGAGGGGCTATGCGGTACACCATCGACATCGATACCGGGTCAACCTTCACGGATGGCTTTTTCAGCTGCGGCGATCGGGTGGAGCGGGTTAAGGTCGAGACCACCCCCCACGACCTGACAGTCTGCTTCATGGGCTGCATCGAGGAGGGCAGCCGGCGGTTCGGCCTGCGCAGCGCCATGGAGCTGCTCAAGCAGACCGCCGTCGTGCGCTTCTCCTCGACCGTGGGGACCAACAGCGTGATACAGAAGACCGGGCCCAAGCTGGGGCTGATCGTCAGCGAGGGATTCGAGGACAGCCTCTACGACGCCGACGGCCCGCGCAGCCCCGCCCTCGACTTCCTCGTCGCCCGCGACATGGTCGCCGGCATCGCGGGCGAGATCGGCGCCGCCGGCCGCGAGGCGGCGCCCCTCCATGATGAGGAGATCAAGCGTGTGACCCGCCGGCTCCTCGAGGAGGGCGCCCGCGTCATCGTCGTCAGCCTGCGCCGCTCCGCCCTCAACCCCGTCCACGAGCGCAGGGTCAAGGAGATCATCCGCCAGGAGTACCCCACCCACTACCTGGGCACGGTCACCGTCCTGCTCGCTAGCGAGCTCACCAGTCGGCCCGGCGACGCCCTGCGCACGAACGGCGTGCTGCTCAACGCCTATCTGCATAAGGACATGGTGAAATACCTCTACAAGGCCGACGAGGACCTGCGCCTGCTGGCCTATCCGCGGCCGCTGCTGGTCGTGCACTCCCAGCTCGGGGCGGCCCGCGTGGCCCGCACGACGGCGATCAGCACCTGCGACGCCGGGCCCGCCGCCGCCATGGTCGGCAGCGCCTCCATGAGCCGCCTCTACGGGCTAGCGGACGTGGTCGCGATGGAGATCGGGGGCACGACCTGCGACGTGGGCCTCATCGTGGGGGGCAGCTACTCCTATCACCCCGAGCCGAGGGTGCAGGGCATTCCGGTCAACCTGCCGGTGGTCGATCTCGCCAGCATCGGCAGCGCCGGGGGCTCCATCGTCCGGGTCGACCCTGCCTCCAAGCGCCTCGAGGTGGGCCCGATCAGCGCCGGCGCCCGCCCCGGCCCCGCCTGCTTCGACCTCGGGGGGACGCAGGCCACGGCGCTCGACGCCGACGTCGTGCTCGGCTACGTCAACCCCGACTACTTCCTCGGTGGGCGGAAGAGGCTCAACCGGCAACGGGCGGAGAGGGCGATCCGCGAGCGGGTGGCCGCTCCACTGGGCGTGTCCGTGGAGGAGGCAGCGCGCCGGGTGCGGCGGCAGTTCGCCGCCCAGGTGGGCGAGCGGATCGAGCAGGCACTGGCGGAGAAGGGGCGCGCGGCGGTGGACTTCGCGCTGTTCTCCTACGGAGGCAGCGGCGGCCTGTTCTGCGCCGACATCGCCCGCCGGGTCGGGATCGGCAAGGTCTACACGTTCGTCTATAGCTCGGTCTTCGGCGCCTTCGGCTCCTCGACGATGGACATCGTCCATCAGTACGAGCGCTCGCCGAGGCTGGGCCCGCGGTGGGCGGCCGCCAACCCGGCGGACATCGAGGCCCTCGGCGAGGCGGCGACCGAGATGCGCCGGGTGGCGCTGCGCGATGCCCAAGGGGAGGGGTTCGAGGCTGGCCAGGTGTCCTTCGCCCTCGAGCTGGAGCTGCGGGAGGGCGACAAGGCCGCCTCTATCGTCCGGTCGCCGAAGGCGTCCCTCGCGGATGAGGAGGACGTGCTGACGCTCTGCGAGGCGCTCTTGAGCGAGCAGGCCGCGGCGAGGCTCGGCACGCCTGGCGCCGAGGAGGGCATCGTTCCACTTGCGATCCTGCGACTGGTGGCGACCTGTCCCGTCCCCCACCACACGCTGCTGGAGCACGCGGCCGGCGCATCTGACCCGGCGAAGGCGCTCAAGGGCAGCCGGCTGGTGCACTGGGACGAGGGGAGCGTGGAGACGCCGGTCTACGAGCGCCGGCTGCTGGGGTGCGGCGACGTGGTGGCGGGGCCGGCGATCGTGGAGGCCGAGGACAGCACGTACGCGATCCCGGCCGGGCGGAAGTACTCGGTGGACAAGTACCTCAACGGCGTCATAGAGGAGAGCTAAAGATGGGGACGAAGAGGCAGATAACGGAATATCTGGACATCGATCTGGAGCGGGAGCTCTGGTGCTGCCACACCTGCGGGCGGGAGCTCGTGTCGGCCATGGAGAGCTACAAGAGGGGCTGTCTCGTCTACGATCGGGATCCTCAGACGATCCATCCGCCCCGTCTGGAGGGGGAGTGGACGATGGCGCCGAACCCCGACTACGTCAGGTTCGTGGAGTTCTATTGCCCGGGCTGCGGACAGATGATCGAGGTCGAGCAGCTGCCGCCGGGGCATCCGATAACGCACGATATAGAGCTGGACGTGGACAAGCTCAAAGAGAAGTACCTGACGCAGGGGAGGGAGTGATCGGCTATGGCAGACGCGGGGCAGAACACGATCAGCGTCGATATCGGCGGCACATACACCGACTGTTACGTCGTCTGGAGGGGCAAGGCGGCGTCCAACAAGGCCCTCACGACGCACCACAACCTGTCCATGGGATTTATGCGTGCCATCGAGGGCTGTGCCAGGTCGTTTGGCCTTTCCCTGGAGGAGTTGCTTGCCGAGACTGATCTGGTGAGGTACGCCACTACGGTGGCCATGAACTCGCTGTTGACCCGCTCGGGGCCCAAGCTGGGATTGATCACCACGGCCGGGATGGACGATGTGATCTACATCGGCAACGGCGCACAGCATTCCGATGCCCTGCCGGTTGAGCTGAAGAGGCAGTACCGGGTCCTGAAGAGGCCCGAGCCGCTCATCCCTCCCGAAATGGTAGTCACTCTCAGAGAGCGGATCGACTACGCGGGGAAAGTGCTGCTGCCTCTGAAGCGCGAAGAGGTCGTCCAGAAGACGCAGTATCTGGTCGATCAGGGCGCCACGGGCTTTGTCGTCGGTCTCATCTACTCGTATGTGAACCCGGTCCACGAGCAGATGGTGAAGGCGATAATCAAGGAAGAGTACCCGGACATCTACCTGGGGAGCCAGCCGGTCTTCCTTTCTAGTGAGGTCTTGCCGAAGAAGGGCGAGTACCGGCGCTTCATGACCACCATCCTGACCGCCTACCTTCATCGGGGCATGGCGGAAGAGCTGACGAATTTGAGCGACGAGCTGAAGGATCGAGGTTACAGGAAACCCCTGTATCTGGTTCACAATTCAGGTGGCATGGCGCCCCTCTACGAGACGACCTCGGTCAAGACGTACAGCGCCGGGCCAGTTGGTGGTCTGATAGGCACCCAGTTCCTGGGTAAGGCTTCCGGCGCCCAGAACTTGATCGCCACCGATATGGGCGGCACGAGCTTCGACATCGGGTTGGTCGCCGACGGCGAGGTCAAGGCCTACGGCCGAATACCACTCATCGACTGGTGGCGGGTGGGCATCAGCATGATCGAGACGAAGTCGATCGGCGCCGGCGGCGGCTCCATCGCCAGGGTGAATGCGGACTTGGGCAACATTCTGGAGGTAGGCCCGGCTAGCGCGGGCTCCATGCCTGGCCCGGCATGTTTCGACTTCGGCGGCGAGGAGCCGACGGTTACCGACGCGGACGTCGTGCTGGGCTACATCGACCCCGACTACTATCTGGGTGGCAGGGTGCAGCTGAATAAGGAAAAGGCGGTCAGGGTAATCGAAGAGAAGATCGCCAAGCCTCTGAACCTTAGCGCCGAGCAAGCCGCTTTTGCGATCAAGAGGGTTATCGACGGCAACATGGGCAACGAGATATTCAAAGAAGTCCACCTCAAGGGGTACGACCCCCGGGAGTTCGACCTCGTGGCCTTCGGTGGAGGCGGCGCGGCTCATTGTTGCGGCTATGGAGAGTTTGTCGGGGCATCGAGGATAATCATCCCGGCCACGGCCTCGGTCTTCTCCGCTTTTGGCATTTCAGCGATGGATCTCGTCCAGTTGTACGAGACCTCGAAGCTCGTGCGGTTATCCGATCCGGTCAAGGGGGGCTACCTCGCCGACTACGATCAATTCAACGCGCCGGTCAGGGAGTTGCAGGAGAAGGCGATCAAGGACATGGCGAAGGCGGATCACAGCCCGGACGCCATCACCTTCAGCCTGGAGCTGGAGATGAGATATGGCATGCAACCGCACACGACCACGGTCTTTTCGCCGCGAGTACTTCTGCAGAGCGTGGCGGACGTCAAGGCGTTGGAAGACGCCTTCGTGAAGGCATACAACCTGACATACAGCATGGCGTCGGCCTATCCCCAAGGAGGGATCGAGGTACTGAGCTTCACCCTCAGGGCCACCGTTCCGGTCTCCAAGCCGGAATTCCCGAAGTTCGAGTCCAAGGGGGCTACGCCCCCAGCAAACGCTCTCAAGAGCACTAGAATGGCGTACTGGGGGGGTGACGGCTTCGAGCGGACCGACGTTTACCATGCCGAGGCGCTCGAATGCGGGAACATTGTTCGCGGGCCAGCCATCATTGAGGCGGTCGACACGACCATCGTCTTGCCCCCAGGATCGACACTAGGCGTCGATGAAAGACTGAACCGTGTGGTGACGAGACAGGAGACGAAGCCTGAGAATGACGAGCACCTTAACGTCTTCGCAGGTAAACAAGCGTAGGGGGGGTACGCCATGCCGATCGATCCCGAGATCGTGAATTGGTACAAGATGGAGCCGGCCAGTACGAGGCAGCAAGAGTGCATGCGGAAACTGGCCCCCGGCGACTACGAAGTCTACAGCCGCAAGCTGGAGCTGATCTGCGCCGAAGGGCGCGAGACCTTTATCCGGATGGGCGTATCTGCCCTGGCCGAGACCGGAGACTTGGCGGCTGCCTTGCACACGGCGGAAGGGGACGTGGGTGCCTGCGCCATCAGCCTTGCGATGCACTTGCCCGTGGCACAGAATGGCATCAAGTACATCTTGAAGTATTTCCGGGACGATCCCACCGTCGGGATCAGGCCCGGCGACATGTTCTACTTCAACGACGGCCGCTACGGGGGCGTGCATAGCGCCGACCAGATTCTGGTAATGCCCATCTTCTATCGAGACGAGTTGATCGGCTGGGTCTCGATGGGATCTCACGAAAAGGAGGTTGGGGCCAATGAGCCGGGCGGACACTCGTTCACGGCCACAAACATCTACGTCGACGGCATGCAACTGGCCCCGATCAAGGTAGGTGAGAACTATCGCCTGAGAACTGACCTCCTCGAAATGATGGCCAATATGATTCGCACCCCTCGGACGCAGGTCCTCGACGTCAAGGCACGAGAGGCGGCCTGCGAGGTGCTCATTCGCCGCGTGCTGGCGATCGCCGAGGCCCAGGGGCCCGGGTTGTTCATCGGTGTAATGCGCAGGATGATCGAGGAGAGCGCCGAGGCCGCCCGCCGGAAGCTGTGCAGCCTGAACGATGGCATCTATCGGCAGCCGATATTCTATGACACGTGTGGCTATGAAAAGGATGGCTTGCTCCGGGCCATGATCACGGTGCGCAAGGAGGGCGACCACGCCACCATCGACTTCACGGGTAGTTCCCCGCGCGTCGTCGGTGGGAACTTCAACAGCTATCCTCACACTATGCTCGCCCTGACGGCCTGCTACTTCTTTCAGTACCTATTCTCCGAGCTGAAGCCCAACATCGGGCTTTTCGCCCCTTTCGATTATGTTATCCCGAAAGGGTGCATCTTCGACGCCGATTCGGACGACGCCACGTCGCGCGGCATCGGCACCACCGTGTACGCCAAAGAGGGCGTCCACGTGTGCTTCGAGAAGATGCTGTTTGACAGCGAGTGGGGCAAGAACTTGGTGGGTGCCTGGGCTATGCCCGGCGTGTTGTTTGCGGGCGGGCTGAACCAGTACGGTGAGCGGTTCGTGCTCATGGAGATGGGCATCGGGAACGGGTGTGCACCGGGAGGCCGGAGACAGATGGACGGCCTTGACCTCTGCGGGTTTCCCTACGGCTACACGGGCGAATACCCCGACACGGAGCACGAGGAGCTGGGTGTTCCCCTCGTGGCCCTTTATCGGGGCAAGTGGTCGTCCAACTCTTTTGGCATGGGCAAGCACCGCGGCGGGCGCGGCATTCAGGCTGGCTTCCTGGTGCATAACACTTCCTCCATAATGGGCGGAGCCCCGGGGTGCTCTTGGCGGTTCCAGGTAGTCCCCGGCCTGTTTGGCGGCTACCCCGCCAACCCGATAAACCCGATCGTCCTGAAAAACAGCGACCTGAAGGAGCGGCTCGAAGAGGGCTCCAGCGATGTGCCGTTTGGCATCGTGGACGTCATCGAAGCTGTCAAGACGGGAAAGATAACCGGGGAGTTGGTCAACATCTTCCCAGGCGGCATGCAGACGCTGCGGGAGGGCGACTTAATCAGCAACTACTCGCAAGGGGGGCCGGGATACGGCGACGTCCTCGACCGACCGGCCGAGTTAGTCGTGAAGGACGTCAGGGATAGCTCTCTAAGCGCCTGGCACGCTCAGAACGTCTTCAAAGTGGCTTACGACCCCCAGTCCTTCGAGGTCGATGAGGAGGAAACGGCGAGGTTGCGGGCAGAGGAGCGGCAGGCCCGCAAGCAGAGAGGGAAACCGTACGATGAGTTCGAGCGCGAATGGCTGGCTAAGAAGCCCAAGAACGAGCTGCTGAAGTACTGGGGGGCATGGCCCAACTGCATGTGAGGCGTCAGCGGCAGAAGGAGGAGCAGTATGAGCGAGGGATACTGGGACTACCGCGATACCGACGAATGGATACAGCGAATGGCACGGCGCAATCTGCCCCCTTTGATAATTACGGCGGCACTCACGGGCGGCGTGCAAGGGAAAGAGGTGAACCCCAACCACCCAGAGACGGCTCAGGAGCAGGCCGAACAGGCCTACGAGTGCTACGAGCTTGGCGCCTCGATCATTCACGTCCACGCCCGAAGCCTGGACAATCCCACGCAAGCAACGCAGGACCCCGCTCAGTATCGTGAGATCAATGGACTAATTCGTGAGCGGTGCCCGGATGCGATCATCAACAACACCACGGGCGGTGGCGGGCTCAAGGGCTCGTCAATGGAGGAGCGGCTGCGCTCGATCGAGGCCAACCCTGAGATGGCAAGCCTAAGCATGGGGCCGATGGGTGGCAGGATCAAGCTGCTGGCGCGACCACCATACAGACCGGAACCCGTCGTAATCGCCGCCGTCGTGCCCAATAACTACGACAATATCGAGATGTTCGCGCAGGGGATGGCCGAGCGAGGTGTCAAGCCGGAGATGGAGGTCTATAACGACGGCCAGCTTCCTGTTGTCCGGCACATCATCCGCAAGGGGCTTGTCAAACCACCCTATTGGGTGCAGCTTGCGCTGGGAATGGCGACCAGCGCTGAGCCGACGCCGAAAAACCTCATCCACATGATGGAGCTACTGCCGCAGGACACCATGGCGAGCGTTATCGCGGTCGGCCGCTTCCAGACGCCGCTCATCGCGATGGCGATCTTGCTGGGGCTCCACGTCCGGACCGGCATGGAGGACAATACGGAATACGAGCCAGGTGTTCCCTGCAGCGGGAATGCCCAACTGGTAGAAAGAGTAGTGAGGATCAGCCGGGAGTTGGGCAGGCGCATCGCCACCCCCAAGGAGGCGAGACAAATGCTGGGGTTGCCGGAGGAGGCGAGGACATGGTGAACAGCTCGACCTCCAAAGAGCTAGTCAGGAGCATGTTTGCCGGCAAGAAGGTGCCGCGGCCTCGCTTCATGCCTTTCGCCGGTACCTTCGCCGCCGCGTTGAGGCAGATCCCCGTCCGGGACATGCTGGAGGATCCGACGCTCCTCGCGAACTCGCTGCAGGACGCCCAAGCGCTCTTCAGCTACGACACCATCGCAACCGCCCTGGATTCTAGCCTGGAGGCTGAAGCGTGCGGCTGCGAGGTGGACTGGGAGGACGATAACCGGCCCCCTACCGTGACCTCCCATCCCCTTGCCGAGGGCCGGCGCCCGGCCGACCTCGACTTATCCGGTATCGAGAAGAGGGGCAGGCTGCCCATCGTCCTGGAGGCTATCAGAAGACTATCCCTGGTGCCAGGGAAGCACGTGGCCTTGGCAGGGACAGTGACCGGCCCTGTGGCGCTGGCCCGCCACTTGATGGGCGATTGCCTGTTCGATGACCTGCGCCAAGGTAAGGAGCAGGCCAAGGAGGTTGTTGCCTCCGCCGCCAAAGTGACGCTCAGCGTGGCGAGGGCATACTGCGACCAGAAGGTCGACGTCATCGTCATCGCCGACGAAGCGCTGTCCCGCTTGGACGCATCGAGCTATGAAGTGGCGTTTGCCGGCCTCAGGTCCGTGACCAAGGTCATTCGCTTCTACGGCGCCTCTTCCGTGTTCTTGACCCGAGACTGCACGGGCGACCAAATCCGGTCGATAGCCAGCTCAGTTGCGGGGCTCGACGGAATTGCCGCGGACGGGGGCTTGGATCTGGCCGAGCTGAGTGACATCGCGGCCCGCGCTGGCCTGTGCTTCGGCGCAAGCATACCTTCGGCAGCATTGTTAGGTTCTCTGTCGGATGTGACGGACCGTGTACGGGATATGCTGGCAAAGGTAGGCGGGAGGTACTTCCTCACAACGGGCTGGGAGATACCCATGGCCACGCCAGCGGAGAATATCCACGCGCTGATGGCGTATCTCGAGGACTCTTCCGGCCTCGACTGAGCCTTCAAGGGCTGGTCGAGTTTGCCAGAACCGGATTACTACTGAGAGGTGACTTCGACGTGGACCTAGCGCTCAGTGAAGAACAACAGATGCTCAAGGAGACTGCCCGACGATTTTTCGAGAAGGAGTGCTCGAAGACCCTCGTCCGCGAGCTGCTCGCCAGTGACGACGGGTATTCGCCCGCCCACTGGCAGAGCATGGCCGAGCTCGGCTGGCTCGGCCTGCCTTTCCCCGAGCGGTACGGCGGCGCCGACTTCCGCCTCGTCGACCTCGCCGTAGTCCTCGAAGAGATGGGACGCGCCTTGCTGCCCAGCCCCTACTGCGCTACCGTGCTCCTCGGCGGCTATCCGATCCTCGAGGCGGGCAGCGAGGAGCAGAAGTCCTCCCTCCTGCCGCGCGTCGCCCAGGGCGAGCTCATCCTCACCATGGCCCTGCTCGAGACCGGCGCCGCCTACGACCCGGCCGACATCAGCCTCACGGCCAAGGCCGATGCCGACGGCTATCTGCTCAATGGCGTGAAGCTCTTCGTGCCCTACGCCCACATCGCCGACACGATCCTCACCGTCGTGCGCACGGCGCCGGGCGAGGGTCCCGAGGGACTCAGCATCCTGCTCGTCGACCGCGCCACGCCGGGCGTGCGGTGTACGCTGCTGCGGCCGATCGACGACTCGAAGCTCTGCGAGGTCGCCTTCGAGAACGTGCGCGTGCCGAAGGCGAACGTGCTCGGGGAGCCGGGCGCTGCTGGCCCGGCTATCGAGAAGGCGCTGGCACGGGCGGCAGTGGCCGAGACGCTCCTGGTGGTGGGCGGCTGCCAGCTCGCACTCGAGCTGAGCGTGGAGCACGTCAAGAACCGCGTCCAGTTCGGCCAGGCGGTCGGCGCTTTCCAGGCCGTCCAACACCACTGCGCGAACATCTCGACCGACATCGACGGCTCGCGCTTCCTCAGTTATCAGGCCGCCTGGATGCTCAGCGAGGGTCTGCCCGCGGCGAAAGAGGTCGCCATGGCCAAGGGCTGGGTGAGCGACGCTAGCCTGCGCATCATGTCGCGAGCGCACCAGGTGCACGGTGGGGTCAGCTTCATCACCGAGCACGACCTGACGCTCTTCTTCAAGCGCATCAACGCCGCTGCCGTCGCCTACGGTGGCTCCAACTACCACTACCGCGCCCTCGCCCAGGCGCTGGGCATGTGAGGAGGCAGGAGATGGATTTCGGGTTCACGGAGGACCAGCAGCGCCTAAGGGCCGAGGTTCGCGCGTTCGTTCGCAAGGAGGCCACTCCAGAAGTCATCGAGGAGACATACTGGGAGGCCGGCTGGGGCCTCAAGTCGCGCGAGTTCCTCAAGAAGGCCGGCGCCCGCGGCTGGCTGACGCCGACCTGGCCGAAGCGTTACGGCGGTCTAGAGAGCTCGCACGTCGAAGATCTGATCATCGCAGAGGAGATGTCCTATACCGGGGCACGGCCTCCCGGGCTCGTTGGCGCCAGCATGGCCGGGCCGACGATCCTACGCTTCGGCAGCGAGGAGCAGAAGGCGGAGTGGCTACCCCGCATCGCCCGCGGTGAGATCGAGTTTGCACTCGGCTACACGGAGCCGCAGGCCGGCTCCGACCTCGCCGCCCTCGACATCCGCGCCGTGGAAGACGGCGATGATTTCGTGATCAACGGCATGAAGACCTTCAACACCTCCAGCCACTTCGCCGACTACCACTGGCTGGGCGCGCGCACTGATCCAGATGCCCCCAAGCACAAGGGGGTCTCGCTCTTCATCGTCGACTTTAAGAGCCCCGGCATCACTATTCGCCCGCTCTGGACGATGGCTGGCTGGCGCACGAACGAGGTCTACTATGACAACGTGCGCGTCCCGAAGAAGAACTTGGTCGGCACCCGCGGCCGTGGCTTCCAGCAGATCGCCGTCGCCCTCGACTTCGAGCGCATGTTCCCGGTCGGGCCGCTGCAGCGTTTGCTGGACGAGCTGATCGGCTACGTTAAGGAAGCGAAGGCGCACGGCAAGCCGCTGGCCGATGGCGAGATCGTTCGGCACCAGTTGGCGGAGATGGCGGCTGAGGTCGAGGTCTGCCGGCTCTTCGGCTTCCGGCTCGCCTGGGTGCTCGACCAGGGTCGGGTGCCCAACTACGAGTCGGCGATGGCCAAGGTGTTCCAGACCGAGGCCATGAACAAGCTGACGCACACGGCGATGAAGGTGCTTGGCCCGTTCGGCCAGCTCCAGCGGAGCTCGAAGTGGGTGCCGATCGACGGCATGGCCGAGTACCATCACCGCTGGCAGGTGGTGGAGACGATCTACGCCGGCACGTCCGAGATCATGCGCAACATCATCGCCCAGCGCGGCCTCGGGCTGCCGCGGGCGCAAATGGGCTGAAAGGCTTGTACCGGTGCCCTACAATGATTCGCGCCCTTCATCGCTCGTCGCATGAAACGGCACTGTAGGGCAGGGGCTTGCGTTAGTGTTCGTAAGGGTATCCCCTGCCTGCCGCCGGCCCGACGGTCGTGATGGCACCCCCTGACTCCACGCAGGCGCCGAGGGGCGTAAGGAGGTGAGAGATGGATTTTGGATTGACGGCGGCCCAGCAGCGGTTGCGTGAGGAAGTACGGGCCTTCATCGCTAAAGAGAGCACGCCGGAAGTCATCGAGGAGACCTACTGGGAGCATGCCTGGGGGCCCGCCACGCGCGAGTTCTACCGGAAGCTTGGCGAGCGTGGCTGGCTGACGCCGACCTGGCCGAAACAGTACGGCGGGTTGGAGCTCTCCCACGTCGAGGATCTGATCATTGCCGAAGAACTCTCCTACCACATGGTGCGTGTCTCGATGGTGAGCACCTCTATGGCCGGCCCGACGATCCTGCGCTTCGGCAGCGAGGAGCAGAAGCAGGAGTGGCTGCCGCCCATTGCGCAGGGCAAGCTGGCCTTTGCGCTCGGCTACACGGAGCCGCAGGCGGGCTCTGACCTCGCGGCGCTCGACATCCGGGCCGTCGACGATGGCGACTACTTCGTGATAAACGGCATGAAGACGTTCAACACAGCGTGCCACTACGCGGACTACCACTGGCTGGGCGCGCGCACCGATCCGGACGCCCCAAAGCATCGCGGCGTCTCGCTTCTTATCGTGGACATGAAGAGCCTGGGCATCACCGTCCGACCGCTTTGGACGATGGCTGGCTGGCAGACGAACGAGGTCTACTACGATAACGTGCGCGTCCCGAAGAAGAACCTCGTCGGGGTGCGGGGGCGCGGCTTCCAGCAGATCGCCGTCGCCCTCGACTTCGAGCGCATGTTCCCGGTGGGGCTGGCGGCGCGCTTGCTCGACGATCTGATCCACTACACGAAGGAAGCGCAGGCGCAAGGCAAGCCACTGGCGGTAGACCCGATCGTCCGCCATCAGCTAGCGGAGATGGCGGCGGAGATCGAGGTCTGCCGGCTCTTCGCGCTGCGCATCGCCTGGATTCTCGATCAGGGTCGGGTGCCCAACTACGAGTCGGCGATGGCCAAGGTCTTCCTTACCGAGACGTTGAACAAGCTGACGCACACGGCGATGAAAGTGTTCGGTCCCTTCGGCCAGCTTCAGCGCGGCTCGAAATGGGCGCCGATCGACGGCCACGTCGAGTACCATCATCGCTGGCAGGTTTTAGAGACGATCTACGCCGGCACGTCCGAGATCATGCGCAACATCATCGCCCAGCGCGGCCTCGGCCTGCCGCGGTAGCGCCTCGATTTCGGTAGTTCCACTCAGCCAAGATTTAGAAGAATAGAAGGCGATTGCCCGCGATGTTCAGCTGATCCTCCCCAGAATCCGGGGCATCCCGGTGCACGGCGGGGTCGGCCATGCCGCATACCATTTGCATACTATTCGAGCAGATAGTCCCATATTTTCCGTGCAGGAGGGAAAAGGTTGAACATAGTCGTCTGCGTTAAGCAGGTCCCCGACACCACGGCCGAAAAGCGGTTCGACGCCGATTTCCGCCTCGATCGCAAGGGTGTCGAGAACGTCCTCAATCCCCAGGACGAGTATGCCGTCGAGGAAGCCCTGCGCATCAAGGAGAAGACCGGCGCCTCCGTCACCGCCCTCTGCGTCGGACCCGACTCCGCCAAGGAGACCCTACGCAAGGCCATCGCCATGGGCGTCGAGAAGGCCGTCCTCGTCAGCGATCCCGCCCTCGTCGGCTCCGACGTGATCGCCACCGCCCGCGTCCTCGCCGCGGCGATCAAGAAGCTGCCCCACGATCTCGTGCTCTGCGGCGCCGAAAGCACCGATGCCCGCATGGGCGTCGCCGCCCCCGCCATCGCCGAGGGCCTCGGCCTGCCGCAGCACACCTTGACCAACAAGCTCAAGATCAGCGGCGAGAAGCTCACCGCCTTCCACAGCACTGAGAAGGGACACGACGTCGTCGAGAGCAAGCTCCCCGCCGTCGTCGGCGTCACCAAGGCAATCAACGAGCCGCGCTATCCCTCGCTCAAGGGCATCATGCAGTCCAAGAAGGTTGAGATCCAGGTCTGGTCGGTCGCCGACCTCGGCATTTCCCCGGACACCGTCGGCGTGAAGGGCGCGCTGACCAAGGTGCTCTCGGTGAACAAGCCGGCGGCCCGTGGCGCGGCCACCATAGTCAAGGCCGACGACGCCGATCCCGTGGCGCGCATTGTCGACGCGCTCGTCGCCGCGAAGATTCTCTAGCTGATTGACCGTAAACGGAGGGAAAAGGATTGGGCACGACTAACGACGTCTGGGTATTTGTCGAGCATTCTGACGGCGCGCCCAAGAAGGTGGCTCTAGAGCTAGCGACGAAGGCCCGTGCCCTCGCGGCGGCCCTCGGCGGGCAGACCGCTGCGGTGGCCTTTGGCGCCGGGGCAGCGGCGACCGCCGCCAAGCTGGGCGCCTATGGCGCGGCGAAGCTCTATGCCGCCGAAGACGCGGCCTTCGATAACTACTTCGTTACCCCCCACTCCAAGGTGCTCGCCGACCTCGTGCGCGAGAAGCAGCCGAAGCTCGTACTCTTTGGCTCCACGCCGAACGGCAAGGACATCGCCGCCCGGCTCGCCGCGAAGCTGGAGCTCGGCCTGATCGTGAACGCCACGGACGTGAACATGGAGAACGGACAACTCGTGGCGCTGAAGCCGGCCTTCGGCGGGTCGATCAACGTGAACAGCGCCTTCGTCGAGGGGCGCACCACGGTGCTCCTAATGCGTCCCAACGCGATCGCCCCGGAGCAGAGCGGCGAGGGCGCGGCCTCGGTCGAGCAAGTCGCGGCGGGGCTGAGCGATAGCGTTGGGACGCATTAGGAGCACCGTGGTGCGCCCCTCGACGAAGGCGCTGTTCACGTTGATCGACCCGCCGAAGGCCGGCT
>SCTZ01000220.1 GCA_004297765.1 Chloroflexota bacterium
TCCTTCTGGCGCTGGATAGTGTCGTCGTGACCGGGCAGATGAACAGAGGGTCCGGTGCGATCCTGGAGGTGACCGATCCTCCCGCCGTGGCGGTTGACGGCGCTGGTTATCCGCTCGTCCCCTCGGACAGGGTGGCCGTGCGGAAGCTGGCTGACAGCTCGTTTTGCTGTCTGGTCGACGGGAGGCCCGAGCTGTTCATCGGCATGGGCGACAACCCCATCTACCGCTACCTGCCGGATAGCGAGAGGGCGGCCAGATACGAGCGCGACTTTCGCACGCTGTGCGAGGCGGGGGTCAACCATATCATCGGCTGGGATGTGGACAAGGGCTACGAGCAGGACAAGTTCGACGAGCTGACCCTGGATTACGCGCACAGGTACAGGCTGGGCGTGCTCATGCCGTTCTATCTGCCAGTGGACGGCGATTACGAGGACGAGACCTTTCTGCGCGATCCGATGAGCGAGGCCGCGGCCAAGATCGAACGGTACAGACGGCATCCCGCCCTGCGGATGTGGGGCGTGGGCAACGAGGTGCTGTTCGAGATGACGTCTCCGGGCGTGCAGGTGTCTTTCATGCGCTTCTGGGCATAGCTGGCCGATCTGTTTCACGCGCTGGATCCGGACCATCCCGCCATCCTGCGCGACTTCGAGGATGTCTACGTCCCGCTGATCCAGGCCGCGCTGAAGGAGAAACCCGCGGAGCGACTGTGGCTGCAGTGCGGCACGAGCGTCTACACTCCACGCCTGGAGGAGATCCTGCGCGCCTGGCCGTCCAACGGATTCGATCGTCCGCTCTTTGTGACCGAGTTCGGGGCCGAGACGGAGTGGCTCGGAAGCCGCGGCGCCGGCTACGCGGCCATGTGGCTGACGACCCGCTCCCAACCGACCAATGTGCTGGGAGGCGCCCCGTACACCTGGGCCACGCAGCGACCCGAGCCGCGGGATCAGAAGTGGGGCCTGCCCTCCCCCCTTCCCAATTGCCCCAGTGCTATACTACCACTATAGTCGGCCCGCCAACTGGGAGGGATGGAGAATGAAGCCCATACCCGAGCCGTTTCGCATCAAGATGGTGGAGGCGCTGCGGCCCTCTACCCGGGAGGAGAGGGTACGCTGGCTGGAAGAGGCTGGCTATAATCTCTTCAACCTGCGCGCTGCACAGGTCTACATAGATCTGCTGACCGACAGCGGAACGGGCGCGATGAGCGATCGGCAGTGGTCGGCCATGCTCCGGGGCGACGAATCGTACGCGGGAGCGGAGAGCTTCTACCGTCTGGCGGAGGCGGTCGAGGAGGTGTTTGGGTTCACGCAATTCGTGCCCACCCACCAGGGTAGAGCTGCGGAAGCGCTGCTCTTCGGGATCATGGTGCGGGCGGGGCAGAGCGTGCCGAACAACTGGCATTTCGATACCACACGGGCTAACCTCGAGACGATCGGAGCGTCTGCCGTCGATCTGCCCATCCCCGAGGCGCGGGATACCGCTAGGGACCACCCCTTCAAAGGCAACATCGACCTCGCCCGTCTCGAACAACTGCTCGAACAGGCCAGGCCGGGCCAGGTGCCGCTCGCGCTGCTAACCGTGACGAGCAATGGCGTGGGCGGGCAGCCGGTGTCGCTGGATAACATCGCACAGACCAGGGCGTTGCTGGCGCGCTATGGTGTGCCGCTCTTCCTCGACGCCTGTCGCTTCGCCGAGAACGCCTGGTTCATCCACCAGCGCGAGCCGGACTGGAGCGGCAAGCCGGTGCCAGAGATCGTCCACGCCATGTTCAGCCTGGTCGATGGTTTTACGTTCAGTGCCAAGAAGGACGGCCTGGCGAATATCGGGGGGCTGCTCGGCGTGCGCGATAAGGCGGTCTTCGAGCGCGTCAAGCAGCGCATGGTGGTGATCGAAGGCTTTCCAACCTACGGTGGGCTATCCGGTAGAGACCTGGAGGCCATGGCGCGGGGCCTGCGTGAGGTGCTGGACCCAGCCTATCTGGCCCACCGCGTCGGACAGGTCTGTTGGATGGTCGAGCAGCTCGACCAGGCCGGCGTGCCGGTGCTCAAGCCCGCGGGCGGGCACGGCGTTTTCCTCGACGCGCGGCGCTTCCTGCCCCATATTCCGCAGGCGCAGTTTCCTGGCCAGGCCCTCGCCACGGCCCTTTTCGTGGAAACCGGCGTGCGTGGCTGCGAGATCGGCAGCGTCATGTTTGCCAAGCGCGATGAGCTGACCGGCGAGATGCGCTATCCCGACCTCGATCTTGTGCGCCTGGCTATCCCCCGACGCATGTACACCAATACCCAGTTGGCCTGGGTCGCCGATGGGATCGTCGAGTTGTACGCGCAGCGAGAGCGCATCAGAGGGATGCGCATCGTCGAACAAGCGCCGGTCCTGCGTCACTTCACCGCCCGCTTCGTCCCAGCCTAGTACTAGCACTACAACGTCATTTTCAGCTATCGGCCAAAACGAGCGTCGGATCGTCCCTGTCATTCCGAGGCGCGCACGCCGAGGAATCCGCGCCCCTCGACATCCGTGCGGCAGAGGGCGCGGATTCTTCGCCTCCGCTGCGGCTCCGGCTCAGAATGAC